>DATLZJ010000428.1:0-12821 GCA_035574055.1 Caldilineaceae bacterium | reverse complement strand
CGACCATGTTCACCAACGCTGCGGCCAGGTCCTCGCGCGTAGGCGGCCCAGCCAAACGGACGATCCGGCCAAAGTTGACGGCCGTCGCGTCCGGTGGCAGCGCGCCGATGGGGCCGGTAACAATGTCCTGAAGAACCAAATCGGCTTGGTTGGCGCTGCCTTGCGCCGCCAACCGATCGATCTCGGTCGGGTCGCTGCTTTTCAGGAGCAGCCAGCCGAGTCCAAGCAGTGTGCCGCCGCCCATGCCGGAGCCGGTGACATGCAGGTAGCGAGTCCCCTCGGCGCGCACCATTGCCGTCCCCGAGCCGGCGCTGACGACCAGGAGCGGTTGGTGGGGCAGCTCCATTGGCCCACCCGCGGCCAGCGCCTGGCCGCCACGGGCAATGGCCGCCAGCTCGCCGATTTTGCGGATCGGGCAACCGTCAATGGCATCGGGCAGGCCGCGGTGATGACCGCCGGTTACACCGATCACGCTGAGTTGTGCAGGACTGATTCCTTGGGCCGCTAAGATGCGACGGACATGGACGGCATCCGGCGCGCCGTTTTGGGGCAAGGTCCACTCAACGAGCCGCCCTGACACCACTGCCGCCGCATCGGTGTTGCTTGCCCCAAAGTCAATCGCCGCGGCGTCCGGCAGCGGTACAAGTGGCTGCCGGACACGGCGAATGGCCGGCGGCGGCTCGGTAGGCGTGGGGATGGGGTCGCTTGGGGTCACTGGTTGCAGCATCGCCTTGTTTGCTCATGATGGGTGATTGCGTTGACACTCTTGTCCCTTCTACGCTGGCGTGCGTCGTATTCTACCCTATACCGCCTTTGACGCAGTAAGCGCCCCTGGCTATGATAAGAGGCCGGTAGCTTGCAGAGGGGAGTAGGCAGTATAGAGAAAATAGGAGAGAGGAAATAGAAAATAGCTTGGCGTGCGCCGCCCCTATTTGCTATCTCCTATCTCCTATTTTTTTCTCTTCACTGCCCGCCAGCCATTTGCCCAAGAACCCTTATGGAACCGATCACCGATCTCGCCGGACAGTACACCACTCCCCCGCGCACAACCGCATGGTTGGCGCGCGCCTTTCCGTCGTTGCTCTTTTACACCCGTTTCTTACGGCTGGTTTTCTGGGCCAGCGGTTTGGCCCGGCGCGGGGCCTATCACGACGAGGAGTGGCACGCCAGCAGCCTGGCTGTGCTTCAAGCGCTGGAAAGCGTGGGCGTTCACATCCAGATCACCGGCCTTCACCACCTGCGCAGCGTTGAGGGGCCATGTGTCCTAGTCGCCAACCACATGAGCACGCTGGAAACCATCGTCCTGCCGGGTATTGTCCAGCCGATCAAAGATGTCACCTTCATCGTCAAACGGGGTATTGTCGAGTACCCGGTCTTTAAGCACATCATGCTGGCGCGCGACCCAATTGTGGTGGACCGCATCAACCCGCGCGCCGACCTGACCCGTGTCCTTGAAGAAGGTCCGCGCCTTCTGGGCCGGGGACGCTCGATTGTCGTCTTTCCCCAAACCACTCGCACCCTGCGCTTTGACCCTGCCCAGTTCAACACCATCGGCGTCAAACTCGCCCGCACGGCCGGCGTACCCGTGGTTCCGGTTGCAGTGCGCTCCGATGCCTGGGGCATTGGCCGCTTGGTGAAGGAGTTCGGCAAAATTGATCCCTCCAAGCCCGTGCGCTTTGCCTTCGGCCCTGCGCTCTCCATCAGCGGGCGCGGCGCAGCCGAACATCAAGCCATCATCGAGTTCATCCGCACGTCGCTTGCCCAATGGGAATAGGCAGTGGGACGAGAAAATAGGAAATAGAAAATAGAAGATAGGGGCGCAGTGCTCTGGGCTGTTTTCTATTTTCTCTCACCTGTTTTCTGCTCTCTGGCTACCAACCGCCAGCCAAATAGTGGCGAATCCGCTCCCAATGCGCGGCTATCTGTTGGGCAGCCGCCGGTTTATTCGAGGCCGGGCCGTAGCGCATGGTGCTGACCGCGCTGCTCAGCCCGCGCACCTCACGGGCGACGATGCGCCCTGCATCCGGCTCCCGCGGCCAGCGGTTCAAGACAAACTCGGCCAGCCCGGCGCCATACTCCAGCACGGTTTCTCCTTCGCTCATGGGGCGACCGGCGCGGCGTCCCCACTGCAACAACGCCTGCCACGGGTCCGTGCGCCGACTGCGCCACTGGCCGGCCAACACCCACAGCCCCCAAACGGCCAGCCCCAAGGGCAACAGCCAGAAAAGCATCTGCCAATTCCAGCGCGCCGGAACCTCCGGCGGCGCCGGCGCCGGCAGAGGCGCCGTTGCGCTGCCGGCGGATAGATTCGCCTGCGGGCTAGCGATGCGCGCCAGCGTCGGACGGCCGGCGGTCGGCTCAAAGGCGATCCATCCTACCTGCGGGAAGTAGACCTCCGGCCAAGAGTGCGCCTCGGCCTCAGTGATCACCCACACCCCCTCGATGGGGTTCCAGGAGCCAACCGCAAAGCCCGTTGCGAACCGGGTAGGCAATCCGGCCAGCCGCGCCATCACCACAAAGGCAGTGGCGTAATAGTCGCAATAGCCGCGCTGGAGATCGAACAGGAAATAGTCGGCCACATCCTCCACCGTCGCCGGCGGCGGTTGCACGCTCAAGTCGTATTCATATTGGCGTAAGTAACTCTCAATGGCCGCAGCCTTGTCATACATGGTTGGCTGGCCGGCGATCACCTCGGCAGTCAGCGCCCGCGTGCGCTCCGTCACGCTCTCCGGCAGGGCCAGATGGCGCTCATAGCCTTCAGGTAACGGGTGATCCTCGTCCCACGCCGGCAGCGAGCGCAGCATCTCCTCATTGACCGCCGGCACCGCAGAGACCACCGTATAACTGCGCTCCCGGCTCCAGAGCGCCACCAGGTCATCGGGCGCGCGCCTGTCCAGCCGTGCGTCGGTAGAGACCTCGACCGGCTCCGGCGCGGCATAGAGAATGGTCGAGGGCATCTCCAGGATCACGCTCTGGACCACAAACTTACGCCCCCACAGCTCGCCCGTCTGCCAGCGTTGGTCCGCCTCGACCTCAATGCGGGTCGTCTCGCGCGAGTTGGACCAGCCTTTCCCGTCGTAGTCGGCGAGGGTGCCGCCGCGCATATAGTGACCGGGGGGCGGCGCCTCCTCATAGGGCGCAATATAGATGCTGCTCTCGTTGGTGCGCACGCGCATGACCTCAACGCCGCTGATGCTTGGGCCGCCCTGTAGCAGGAACTCATTGGGCAACCCTCCCCCAATGCCGCCGCCGCGTAGCCGCGAGGTCGCCCGCACATCCGGAAAGAGCCGCTCCAGAAAGGCTTCCACGCCCTCATTGAAGGGCGCCATCGCCTCATAATAGCGCATGACCAGTGGCCGGAAGTAGAGATTCGGCATAACCGTCGCCAGGGTCAGAACCAGCGCGGCCGCACCGAAAACCGTAATGACCCGGTCTACGAATAGACCGCTGCTGTAATCCAGTCCTAAGCGTTCCCAACGCCGCGACAGCGCATCATGGTCCAGTAGGAGCTGCAACAGGATGGTGAGCGCCAGTCCCGTGACCAGCAGATACTTGCCGCCGCTACTGTACAACAACAGCACGCCCAGCAGCCACAGCGCAGGCGTCGCCGCAGCATACCCCTGGCGCGTATATCGGGCCAGCCAGCCGACGAGGGAGCCGACCAGCCATAGGATCAAGCCTCCTGTCGCGCCAAAGACCAGGTTGTCCTGGGCCGCCCCACCAGCCTGAACCCCACCCCACCAAAGCGCCACGCGCACAATGAATGCACTCCACTCGGCGCTGACCTGGCTCACCACCAAGTAGCCATTGCGAGTCACCGCTGCTTGCCACAGCGTTGCCGGTCCCGGCATCCATCCGATCAGGAGCTGGCTCACGACCAACGGCCCCAACACCAGGAGCAGCAGCCAACGGAAGAGGGTAACCGCAAAGTCGCGAGGGACGCGAAGGCCAGAAGAAGCTGGTCTTTGCGTTCTTTGCGCCTCTGCGGTAAAGCTGCTTCTCTCCCTACGCCATCCCCACAGCGCCCAGACCACAGCCACGGCCAGCGGGCCGGTCAGCTCCAAGACCATCTGGGCGCCGCCCAGGTTCAACCAGTCGTTGACGCGCAGCGCGGTCGCCGGCAGCGCCGCCAGGGCCATACACGTGAGGAAGACGCCCCAGCCCAGGTATGGGCGCCACTGATGGACGAGCCACCGGTAGAGCCGCAGCGGCCAGGGTGGGCGCTCGGCTTCGATCAATTCTCTGGAATCGTAGGGGACGCTATTCGCCATTGTCTCCAGATTGTCTCCAGGCCGGCTGCGGGGCGCTAGCCGACCTCCTCCTCGACCTCGTAGGTCACAACACCGCCCGTCGGCGTGCTACGGATCACCTTGCGTCGCCGGCGGAAGGTCAGCACCGATGGCAGTGGGCTGCCTGCCTCCACCACCATCGAGGGAATTTCGGCGCGCGCCAGCAAAGTACGTGTGCTCTCCAGCGCTTCTGTGCCGCCCGCCATATCCCCTGACCACGGCGTGATCAGAATAACGCTGCTCTCGATGCCCGACGCCTTCAAATGGAGCAGCTCCGCCAGCCAATTGCGCCCACTGCCCTCAGCGCCGCTCTTTCCGGCGGGCGCGAGGTGGGGCGTGATCACAATCAAGCTCCCCCGCCGGCCCAGCAACTGCCGGCTATTTGCCAGCACCTCCCCCAGCGGCACATCCGACGCCTGGACCGGCGCCAGCGCCGCAAGCACATTCCAAAGCTGCGCCTGTCCCGCTTGGGGCAACAGTAGGGTCATCATTGACTGCCGGCGGGCGCCGCTTGCGCCCGCTGCTGGCTGCTGACTACCAGAGAAAGTAGAAATAGGAAATAGGAGGTAGGGCCGAGGGCGGGTGCTACGGGGACCCTCTGGCCTATTTTCTATCTTCTCTCTCCTATTTTCTTTCGTGGATAGAAGATAGGGGCTAGCTCCTATTTCCTCTTCCCTATTTCCTACTTCTAAGTCGCCGGGCGCCGGCCGCGGCCCGCCCACTGCTAACAGCCCGACGGCGCGGCGCTCGCTGGAAGCCAACAGCTCCGCAGTCAGGCTGGCCGCGACGATCACCCCGGTCTCCAGGGTGCTCCTCGCCCCCTCGCCCATCTGGACGGCGCGATTCAGGTCCAGCACGATCCAGATGTCGCCGCTAGGCTCGATCTCCAAGTCCTTGACCATCAAGCGAGAGCGATGGGCCGTGCTGCGCCAGTGGATATGGCGCAGGCTGTCGCCCGGACGGTATTCAGAGACAGTCGCGGCCGGCTGCGTGCCGTGGATCGGGCGCCGCCGCCGGTCAGTCCCCTGGGCGTTGCCGTGGGGCAGCGCCAGCCGCGGAAGCTGCGCCACCCGCGGATAGATCACAAGCATATCACTGTAGGGAAACTCGGCCTGCACAGCAAAGAGGCCGAGTGGGTCCTGCAAATTGAGGGTATGCGGCCCTAGGCGAAAGACTCCTCGCTGCTTACACTCAGTCTCCACGCGCCAGCGATAGGCGCTGTCCGCCCCACACGCCACCACGCGTCCCGGCTGGTATCCAGGGAGGGTGGAGTGGTCTATATACTCGGCCCAGAGCACCGGCAGCCGGCTCTCATTGCGGAACTCAAACTCCTCCTGGAGCAGGTCGCCCGCAACCAAAATCGTGCTCAACCGGTGGCGATGCAAGACGACGGCGGGCGCTTGGCTACGCGCCCACAGGTAGCCCAGACCGTACAGCCCTACCAACGTAACGCATAGCACGACCCAGACCGGATGAGGCGCCAGCACCTGGTTGAAGACCACAATGGGCAGCACCCACAGCGGCCAACCGATCCGCAAGCGGACCCGGCTCGTCTCCGGCAGACCTCGGTTGAGGAGACCTTCGATACCTTGATTGAAACGAATGCGCCCGGCGCCCCAGCGCAGAGCGCCCCGCATCACAGCCCCTACGGCGCGGATGATTTGCCTCCATTGCTCGCCTGTGCCAAAATCGGCCAACAGACCAGCTACCTTGACTCTAACGCCAATCTAGCCCTAACACAAGTCTGTTCTACTATACGCAAATGGGCAGCGATCTTCCTTCCACAACAGGACACCCGGCGCCAGAACCGCGCAGCGCCTACATCAAAGGCCAAGACCCCGCTAGCCTGGCCGAGGCCACCGGCGCCGTTAGCCCGCCAGTCTCTGAAGATGGCGCCCTGACGGCCCTTTTCCAGGGACCATCCAGCCCAAGCGCCTTTCCACTGCTGCGGTTTGTGCTGCCGCCCAATACCTTGCATGGGCCGGTTTGCGGGCGCTTTTTCATGGCGCGCTGCACCGACGATAGCCCGGACGCGCGCCGTACCGACTGGACGTATTATCTCCGTCGTCCTCTTCTTGTGGCCGGTCTACCCAGCGCGCTGCCTACCGGCCCAGGCCAGCGCATTGACCTGTTGCCTATCTTTCCTGACGATCCCGGCGTGCGCTGGCTGGCCGCACGACCATTCGGCAGCAGGGTCAATCTGCTTGGCCCCTTTGGACAGCCCTTTGCGCTACCGGCCCATCGTCGCGCCTTGCTCGTCCTGGCCGATGCAGCCTGGCTACCGGTATGGCTGCCTGCTATCCACGCCATGCTCGACCAAGGAGGACGGGTCACGCTCGTGCTGCGCGGCGTGGCCGAGCCGGACGCCGTCTTGCCCCTTCTCCCGCTGGCGGTCGAGCTACGCACTGCCGCCGACGAGGATGAATGGGCGCGCCATCTAGGCGAGACAATACGCTGGGCAGACGTAGCTGTCTGCGCCCTGCCGGCGCCCGAATACCAGGCTCTGGCCGACCGGTTCCGGCTGGGGCGCTTCCGCCTGGAACGCGGCTTCGCCTACGCCCTTGCCCCCGCCGACCTTGCCTGCGGCTTTGGCGCTTGCCTGGCCTGCGTTGTCCCCCTGCCCGACGGCGGCATGACCCGCGCTTGCCTCCACGGCCCCATCTTCCCGCTGGAACGGCTTACGACTATCGCGTGAGCAGCTCAATCGGGTTGATCCGCCGCCCAAAGTCGCGAATCTCAAAGTGCAGGTGCGGTCCAGTGCTGTTACCGGAGGAGCCGACGGTTCCGAGCACCTGCCCCTGGGCGACAATCTCTCCCTCGCGAACCAGCACGTCCTGCAAATGGGAATAGAGGGTCACGTAGTCAATATTGTGGTCAATGACCACAAAGTTACCATAGCCCTGCTCATTCCAGCCGGCGCGCACCACCACCCCGCGATCCGCCGCGGTGACAAACGCGCCAAGTGGGGCGGCGATGTCAATGGCGCGGTGATCGTCCCGGTAGCCTTGAGTCAGCCAGCCAAAGACCGGCCAGGTGAAGTGCCCGCTCCCATAAGGCCAGTCGGGCGGCGGCTGCACGGTCTCGCGAGCCGGGCGCGGCCCGCCGATCGCATAGGCCACAAACGGCGAAACCGTCAACGGCTGCTCCAGCATAAAGGCCATGAAGCCGCTCCCGGATATCAGGCCCGGGTTCTCCGGCGCGCCTGTCGCCAGGGCGTTGGATGGTGCGGGCGGCACCCGCAGAAAATTCCCCTCGACAGGCCTTGCCATCGCCAGCGGCGTCTCGTCCAGCCGGTTCCATGCCACATGGTAGAGCTGCTCGGCCGTCACACCGTACCGGGCGGCGATAGACTCCAGGGATTCGCCCGGCTGCACTTCGTGGCAGCGCCAGCCCACCGGCAATGGCGTGAGCGTATCGCCAATCACAAGCGGCTGATTGATGCGGAACGTCGGCGCCACCATACAGGGCGCCTCCTCCAGGTCAACACCCACTTCAATGGCTACGCTTAAGAGCGTGTCGTGCGGCTTCACGACATAAGGCTGCACCGCCGGGAAGGATTGGTGGAGCTGTCCGGGCTGGGGCGTCCCCGGTTGCGGCGTCGGCGTAGGCATCAGGATGATCTCATAGGTCGGCGTCGGCGTGGCGACATCACCCGGCTCAACAATCATGATCTGGGCCGGCGGCGCGGCGGCGATGTCACTGCCGGCCCACAGCCAGAGAACTAGCCCCGCGAGCAAGACGGCCCTCCAGAGCAGGCGGTTGGGGCGTCCCTTGTTTGAGAGAAGGACATAGGAAATAGGGAGTAGAAGATAGGGCGGAGGCTTCATCTGTTTCTGCTCCTATATTCTCTCTTCTATTTGCTATTTCCTTCTGGAATGAGCCGCAACAGACGGCCACCCTGCACATCTGTCACCCAAATGTGACCCTGCCGATCCACCGCGATGCCAACCGGCTTGGCCTGTGGCGTCGCCGGGGTGCGCACTGAATAGACCGGCGCCAGCTCTGCCGGTGCGCCGATCTCGACCACATGTCCCGGCTCCGGCGCGGTCATGTAGACGCTTCCCTGCGCGCTGGTCGCCAGGTGCGGCCCATCTAGGCTGTTGGCCGCCGGCAGCTCGGTCGTCGCCAACAAGCCGCCGCCCAGGGCAAAGAGATAGAGCCGGTGATTGCCAGCGTCGGTCACATAGACCCGATCCGGCGAAGCCCCCGTCACATCTACCGGCTGTATCTCCTGCCCAGGATTGGGGATGCGCTGAATGGCTATTTCCGACACCACCGCGCCCTTCCGGTCCACTGCGGCGACGCGCTGGCTTGGGGTGCCGGCGATCCAGATGCGGCCCACTTCATCCACGCCGATGCCTCGCGCGCGCTCCAACAGCGTTTTATCGGCAGGGATCGCGCCGGCAAAGTCGCCTTCTGGTGTATAGAGCAAGAGGCTCGCCTCGCCGGCGTCGAGCACCACTAGATTGCCGTCCGCATCCACAGCCAGGTCAAAGGGTTCCCGCATGGGCGGGGCGTCGCTCTCAGGACCTCCGGCAGGCAGCGGCCAGGGTTCGCCGCCATCCAACGGCACAGCCAGCACCCGGCCGGCGCCACTCTCGGCGACAAAGACCGTTTCACCGAGCACCGCTACCCCGCGCGGTTGGTTTAGCCCATCCAAAATGACCTCCACGCTGGCCGGTGCAATGGCGGCCTCGCCCGTCAGGGCGACAGGAGCAGATTCTTCAAGCGCCGGCAACGGCAGCGGCGGAATCTCGATCCGCTCATGGTCTACCTGGGGCGGAAAGAGGAAGTCGGGCGGGATAATCTGATAGCCGCGGCCGCCGGCAGGCTCCCGGCCGCTCACCGGCGGCCTCCAGTAGAGATTGATATAGGTGTGGTCGGTGCGGTCGGCATAGCGCACGCGGATCTCATGCAACCCCTCGTTCAGCTCCATCTCTCCCTGGCTGAACTCATTGCGGGCGCGGCTGGCTGCTACCTCCACTCCGTCAATAAACAACACCGACTCATCAATAGACTCCAGCGCAAAGCCATAGCGACCGCTTTCCGGCACGGCCAGCAGGCCGGTCCATTCCACGGTATAGGGCCGTGGCAGCAGCGGGATATGAAAGTACATACCTAGCCGCGGGTCAACCTGGGCGAAGGCGACCGGCGGCTGCCAGTCCCCATTGGCGTAGTACTGGCCGAGCAAACCATTGGCCCGCACAGGCGGCACATAGAGCGCCCAGGGCGGCGTCACTTCCACGCCGGCGAGGCTACTATTTTCCGGCGTCCGCCAGGCAAGGGTGACCTGACCATGCCCGCCCTCAGCCCGCAGCCGTAAGGTGTGATTCCCCCGCGCCAGGATCACCCCCGCAGCCAGACCATCCTCCTGGCCGGCGTCGCCGCTTGCCACCGTCTCCCCGTCAATCACCAACTCCGCCTGGCCCGGCGCGCGCAAATAAAACTCGTGCGCCCCATAGACCTTCACCGCCAGGATTCCTTCCCATTCGGCGCTGAAAGGCAACGGCAGGGGCGCGCCGTCGGGCCACACCACATTGACGGTCTCGTCGCGCCCGGTCTCTATGGCTCCGTTCTCGCCTGTGTAGGTGACGTTCAGCCCCTGGATCGAAGTCAGGTCGTCAAGCCCAAGATGCGCCACATAGAGGATCGCCGGCCCGCCAAACGGTGGCCGGACCTCTTCGAATTCGCCTTGGGGGTACAGGCGCTTTACTTCGGCAAACAGTTCGCCGCGCTCGCCATCGAGGATCAACGTAACCGGTTGGGTGGCCGGCTCCAGCAGAGGCAGCGTCGCGTTGGTCTCCAACCTACGATAGCCGGCGCCGGCAGCCAAGAAGCGCACCGTCGGGTGGTGGTCATAAAGCGAAATGACGTATGCCTGGACATCATCCCCCAAATCGCGCAGCAGCCGCGCCGTGATCGTCTCAGGCGTGGAATGGTTGTTCCATGACGGGAAATCATGGGTTTGGCGATAGAAGTAGGTATGGACATTGAGCAACGCTATCGGCGCCAACACGGCCGCCGCCAGCCGCCATGCCACGGCCGGATAGTACCGCCCTGCCCCACTCACCCACTCCGCCGCCAGTTCTTGGAGCGGCAACGCCGCCAGCAGATAGACGGCAGGCTGCGCCCCGATGGAGCGCAGCGATTGAGGCGCCTCAAAATCCAGCGAGAAGATCCCTCCCGCCAGACCGGCCAGCAGCCAGACCGGCAGCAAGGCCATCTCCGGTCGCCCCATCCGGCGGATAGCGAGCGCCGTCCCCAGCGCCAGCAGCCCTCCGGTTAGCGTATCCACCATCGGCGCGCCGGGCAGATTGTGACGCCCGTTAGGATCGCCCGCAACGTTGAACATCAACAGATGCTTGCGGGCATTCTCCAACACCGCCGGCAGCCGCTCCTCCGGCGCTTTGCCGGTGAAAATCGAGGTATGGCGCACCCTCGCGAAATAGAGTTCTGGCTTCTCCAGTGCAAACTTGACGACGGGTGCAAGCACGAGCGCGGCACAGAGCGCCATCACCGCCAGCCCAGGAACAAAGTTGCGCCACCGCGCCCGCTCTCGCCACACGACCCAGACAACAAAAAACGCCAGAACAACCACAAAGAGTTGAAAGGCCGAATAGAAGCACAGCCCAAGCCCCAAACAAACGCCGGCCAGTCCGTAGGCAAGGGGGGCATTGCGTCGCAGCCCAACCAGCAGAAAGTAGAGCGTCGCCAGCGCAAAGAGCGGCGTGCTCGCATTGTACATGCCCAGGCGGCTGAAGGTGAGCGACCAGTGCCCGGTGGCGAAGAGCACGGCGGCGGCGACGCCGGCCGTCCGGCCATACAACTCCTTGCCCACACCATAGGCTGCGATAACGGTCGCCGTGCCCATCAGCGCGCTGATCAGCCGCAGCGCTGCGGTGTTGACGCCAAAGAGCTTGAACGCGCCGGCAATCAGCCAGAGGTAATGGCCGGTGGCGTTGACCCCGTCGGTGTAGATAGGACGGTACGCCGGCTCGCTCACAACGCGCAGCGCCTCTAGACCGTTTGCTGCCTCATCGTACCATGTGCCAAAGGGAATCTGCTCCAGCCCATAGAGCCGGAGCAGCAGCGCCCCCCCGGCGACCAACGTCCAAACCAGCCATCGCATCTGGTCCTGTGCGCGCTTTGCGTTCTTTGTGGTTTCTCTCTGCGCTCCACGGTTCCCCACCCCTATCAGCGCCACAGCCGCCACCGCTACGCCGATGGTTCTCAGGTACCAGAGCCAGTCCTCTGTCGTGACGGCGTTCACGTCCAGCACGCGCCAGCGCCAGACGGCCAGCCCGGTGGACGCTGCCAGCCCAACCAATCCGATCTGCCAGCGCGGCCACCACCGCGTCAGATCGCCGACGAAGTGGCGCGACGGACGCCGGTCCGCGCCATAGGCCCAAAGCCAAAGCGCCACCGCCCCCCCTCCCAAAAGCGCTGTATCAAACCAAATGCGTTGGTTGAGCGCCCGCTGGGCAGCTAGGGCCAGCAGCAGCGCGGCCACCCCTGTCAGGAAGCGCCAGAGCCGAGGCGGCGCTGCCGTCTGCACCTGGGGATGCAGCGCGCGTTGAGCCTCTTTTCGCGCCGGGATGGCGCGCATAGACACTCGGCTCCCTAGCATGGCGTTCCACCCTCGGCAAAGATCAACCGCTACGTTTCATCTACGGCAGCGCCTGGAAACTCAAGACCCGATGGTTGTCGGCGTCGGCGACCAGCAAGGTATTGGTCTGGCCGTCCCATTCCAGCCCATTGGGCATCCCGAAACGATTCATCTCCTGCCCAAAGCTGCCAAAGGCCGCCTTCAGACCTCCTGCGTTGTTATAGACCAGCACCCGAAAGTTTGCCGGGTCGCTGATGTAGACATCGCCGTTGCCTGCCACTGTGATGTACGGCTTATGATAGAGGTGCTGGCTTCCCCAACTCATGACCGGCCACTCAGCCAGGGGCTGCAACAGGGCGTCCAGCTTCTGAATACGCCGGTTCCAGGCGTCAGCCACATAGACGCTGCCGTCCCGTGGGTCAACGGCCACATCGGTCGGCTCCTCGAAGCGTCCCAGCGCCACGCCGCCACCGCCCACCTGTTGCACCAGTTCGCCGGTAGGCGTGAACTGGAGGATGCGCTTATTGCCCGTATCGGCCACCAGCAAATTGCCATTGAGGTCAATCGCCAGGCCGCGCGGCCCAAAGAGCGCCAGCGGGTCGCCCAGTTCGCCATTGGTGGTATTGAAATACCCCCACTTGCGTAGAAACGCGCCATCCGGCGCAAAGACCTGGATGCGGCCATTCCAGGTGTCGGCCACATAGATTTGGCCTTCACCGTCCACGGCCACGCCCCACGGCTCATTGAGCTGGCCGTCGCCCAACTCTAGCGGGCCGGACCCATCCGGGTCCACGCAGCCGCCGCCGGCCCCTTCGCTCAACCGGCACAGCCCGCCAAACTCACGGATGAAGCCGCCGTTGGCATCCAGTACCACGATGCGGTGGTTGCCGGTATCGGCAATGATGCGGCTGCCATCAGGGCCGACC
>DATLZJ010000427.1:0-2815 GCA_035574055.1 Caldilineaceae bacterium | reverse complement strand
TGACCCCCATCTACGGCTACCGGCGCACTGAAAACCGCCGCGTCCATTATGAGGAGATGAGCCGCTGGCCGGCCCGCCTGCTGATCGTTGGTGACGCAGCCTGCGCCTTTAACCCTATCTACGGCCAGGGGATGACCGCGGCCGCGCTGGGCGCACGCGCCCTGGACGAGCATCTACAGAGCCGGCAAGCATGGACCGGCGAGTGGGGGTTGCGCTTCCAGCAGGCGCTCGCCAAGGTCAACGACGCCACCTGGCTGCTGGCAACCGGCGAAGACTTCCGCTGGCCTGAGACTGAAGGCGTGCGCCCGGCGCGCAACGACCGGCTGGTTCAACGCTATGTGGAGCAGGTGACCCGCGTGGCCGCCAACGATGCCGTTGTCAACCAAGCCTTTGCCGAAGTGCTTCACCTGGTCAAGCCCCCCGTCTCCCTCTTCCACCCTCGCGTTGTCTGGCGCGTCCTGCGGAGGTGGAGGAATTAGGGTTCAGTGGGGCGATTTGGCGGTTTCTCTCTTCTGCGCTTCGCGCCCTTTGCGGTTTACCTTCTCGAAAGTCTCCGTGGTACCCTATAGCAAGTGTTGCCGGCGCGCCTGCCTGAGCGCAGGCGCCTGGTCTGCGCGCCCCTCGGTTGGCCGTCCTGAACATTTGGCATCCCAAACATCTGGAGCATCCCTAGCATCTGGAGGAAGTATGAAAGTCCTGATCGGCACAAACGGTATGGGCCTGGAGAAGGGCATCCCTGAGCTGCAACAGCGTTTCCCGGACCTTACCTTTGTCCACTGTCCGGCGCGCGAGCTGACGGCCGGCATGATCGCCGATGCCGACATCTACATTGGCTGGCTCAACCGGGAGATTTACTTGGCCGCCAAGCAACTGCGCTGGATCCAATCGCCCAGCTCCGGCGTCAACTATTTTCTGGACATCCCCGAGCTGGTGGCAAGCGACTGTTTGCTGACCAGCGCCAGCGGCACCCACGGCGCGGCAGTGGCCGACAGCGCCATGGCCATGATCCTCGCCTTCACGCGCGGCATCCGCCAGTCGGTGCGCCACCAGCAGGAGCGGGTGTGGCGGCCGGGCGAGATTCGCCCCACCCTGGTCGAGCTGACCGGCGCCACCATGGGCATCATCGGCTGCGGCGCCATCGGCCGCGCCCTCGCCAAGCGCGCCAAGGCCTTCGACATGTGTGTGAACGCGGTAGACCTCTTCCCCAATAACAAACCTGCCTATGTAGATGAGTTGTGGGGGCTGGACCGGCTGGATGACCTGCTGCGTACCTCCGACTATGTGGTGGTGATGGTGCCCTACACGGCCCAGACGGCCAACATGATCGGCGCACGGGAGATCGGTCTCATGCGGCCCGATGCCATGCTGGTCGTCATGTCGCGCGGCGGCATTGTGGACCAAGACGCGCTGGTGCAGGCGCTCCAGGAGAAGCGCATCGCCGCGGCTGCGCTCGATGTCTTCAAGCCGGAGCCGCTGCCCGCCGACCATCCGCTTTGGGGGCTGGACAACGTGCTCATCACGGCCCATATTGCCGGCGGCACCCAGCATGAGGGGAAATATGTGCTGGAGATCTTCACCGAAAACCTGGACCGCTTCCTCCACAACCGGTTGCCCCTGCGCAACCAGGTAGATAAGCTGGCGGGGTTCTAGCGCCCCATTGACCCACGTCGCAAGGATGCTGTGTTCGAGTTCCTACAGTCGCTCGACCTAGAGCTGCGCAACTTTCCCATTGGCCTCGTCCTGACGGTCGTCTCGCTCTTTGGCGGTTTGGCGCTCCTGCGCCGGCGTATCGTCCGCGTCGCCGCGCCGGTGCTGCCGCCTCGCTGGCTCTTTCTGGTCGAGGCGCTGCTGCTGGCCGCCGGTGTGCTGCTGGCCGAGATCGTCCTGCGCTCGCCCTTCGTCCAGCAGCAGCTTGACCCGGCGTGGGTCAGCCTCATCTATCACACCGCGCTGGGCCTCTACTGGCTCTTGGGGGCCTGGCTCACCGTCCGTGGGGTGGACCTCTTCTTCTGGAATGACCTGTTTGCCCGCGCTGCCTCTGGCGAGGTCACTGGGCTGGTGCGTAACATCGGCGCTGCGCTGATCTACCTCTTTTTCTTCGGCGCAATGATGCGCTTTGTCTTCGAGCGGCCCGTCATCGGCGTAGTCATCTCTTCAGGCGTCGTGCTCGTTCTGCTGGGGCTAGCCGCCAACAACCTGCTGGTGGACCTCTTTGCCGGCCTGGGGTTGACCTTGGACACGCCCTACCGGGTTGGGGACTGGATAGAGCTGCCGGGCGGCGTTGTGGGCCGGGTGGTGGATATGACCTGGCGCTCGACCCGGCTGCTCTCGGCCAATCAGAGCCTCTATGTGGTGCCCAACCACATGGCGGCCCAGAGCATTATCCACAACTATGGGCTGCCCGACCGCACCTTCTTCGCCGCCTGGACCGTCACCGTCGGCAGCGATCTGCCGCCGACACTGGCCCGCCCGCTGCTGCGCCAGGCCATCGCCAACACGCGCGGCGTGCTCAAGACTCCGGCGCCCACCGTGCGGTTGGCCGAGGCCGGCGATGCGCCCATCCGCTATACCGTGCGGGCGGCAGTCGAGAGCTATGAGGCCCAGTGGGAGGTGCGGGAGGAGTTCTATCTCAACCTGTGGGCCGAGCTAGGCCGAGCCGGCATCCCTGCGCCCACGGCCCGGCTTGATCTGCAAGCCGCCCCGCCGGAGCTGCAGGAGCCGTACCCGCCTACTATCGCTGAGGAGCTACGCACCCTGCCGGCTGTCCAGCGGCTGGATGAAGGCGAGCTGGCTGCCTTGGCGCGGTCGGCGCGGC
>DATLZJ010000426.1:0-4941 GCA_035574055.1 Caldilineaceae bacterium | reverse complement strand
TGGCGCGGCCATGTTGGCGCTGGCCGCGGCGGGGCTGTTTGCCTTTCCCAACCCGGTCGCGCGGCTGGTGGCCGTAGTGGTGTTCACCGGCTTCTTGGCCTTTGTGCTGGTTGTCCAGACTCGACCGCTGGCGCTCTGGCTGCTGGGGCTGGCCGAGCAGATGCCCCTGATCCGGCGCTTTGCCGGCCATTTCCACACCGCCTATGAGAGCGCCTACCTCGTCTTTGGTCTCCGCAACCTGCTCATCTCGTTGTCGGTCGGTATGGTGTGCTGGGCCGCTGAGGGGATGGCCTATTACCTGGTCTTACGTGGCTTTGGCGCGGTGATGGGGGGACAGGGGGTGCTGGTCGCCATCTTTATCTTCTGTATCAGCACCGTCATCGGCGCGGTCTTTGCCATGCCGGGCGGCCTGGGCGGCGTTGAGGGGAGCCTGGTGGCGTTGTCGTCGCAACTGGCGGCGTTGCCCATTGCCACGGCGACTGCGGCCGCGCTCTTGATCCGCTTCTGTACGCTCTGGTTTGGTGTGCTGGTGGGCGTGGTGAGCTTTCTGCTCTGGCCGGGCTTGCTGGCCGGCGCGACGCCGGCGCGAGTGGAGCAGGCGCCGGCATCCGGCGAAGGTCGCGCCGCCGCTTAGGTGGGGCTGTTCATGCCGGTCAGCTTGGTATCACTGTTTAGCATTCAGATTATCGGCGTTCACATGGACAGCGTTGAGTGAGCGAGGATGCAACTGGTGCGTGGCGCGACATAGAGAAAGGCGCCACGCTTTTTTATCCTTTATCCTGTTTATCCTGGGTGCAAGCGACAGCACGGCCTTCACCCACCCGCGGCGCGCCGTCACAGGGACGCGCCGCTTACCCAAGGAGCTGACATATGCTGGCGTCTTCCGTTGAGCCGCTAGACTGGTGCAATCCGGAGATCGTGGGCCGCAACAAGGAGCCGGCCCATGCGACGCTCGTTCCGTTTGAGGATGTCCAGGCCGCACGGCGCGCGCTGGCTGGGTTGACGCTCGACCGGGCATCGTCGCCCTATGTCCTCTCGCTGGACGGCGAGTGGCGTTTCCACTGGACGCCGCGGCCGGCGGCCATGCCGGAGGGGTTTTTCGCCCCTGACTTCGACGACAGCGGGTGGGATGCCATTCCGGTGCCCAGCAACTGGCAGATGGTGGGCGAGGAGTTTGCCCGCGGCCGGCCCAAGTATGATGTCCCCATCTACACCAACGTCACCTATCCCTTTCCCATAGACCACCTACCCGCCGTGCCCCTGGACGACAACCCGACCGGCCATTACCGCCGCACCTTTACCGTGCCGCCATCATGGGCCGGTCGCCAGGTCTTTCTGCACTTTGAGGGCGTAGACTCGGCCTGTTATGTCTGGGTCAACGGGCAGATGACCGGCTACAGCCAGGAGAGCCGCACGCCTGCCGAGTTCAACATCACTCCCTATCTTACAGACGGCGACAATGTGCTGGCGGTCCAGGTGTTGCGCTGGTCCGACGGTAGCTATCTGGAGGACCAGGACTTCTGGCGATTGAGCGGCATCTACCGCAGCGTCTTTCTCTGGGCCGCGCCTGCCGTCCATGTACGCGATTTCTGGGTGCGGACGGAGCTGGACGAGGCATACCAGGATGCGACGCTGCGCCTGGCCGCCCAGGTTCACAACTATGGCGCGACAGCCGCCGAGGGCTATCGAGTGGCGCTCCATCTTTTCGACGCCGAGGGCCAGCCGGTCTTTGCCGCGCCAGAAGCCCCTGCGGCGAGGGTGGAGGCCGGGCAGGAGACAACCGTCGAGCTGGACGTGGCGTTGAACCGGCCTAAGCTCTGGTCCGACGAGACGCCCTACCTCTATACCTGTGTGATAGAACTGCTGGACCAGAGCGGCGCGACGGTGGAGGCCATCGGCTGCCGGGTGGGCGTGCGCCAAGTAGAGCTGAAGCACGGCCAGGTTCACGTCAACGGCAGGCCGATCTTGTTCAAGGGCGTGAATCGCCATGAGCATGACCCGGTGACCGGCCACACGATCTCTGCTGAGCTGATGGTGCGCGACCTGGAGCTGATGAAGCAGTTCAACATCAACGCGGTGCGCACCTCCCACTACCCCAATGACCCCCGCTGGTATGACCTGTGCGACCGGTTTGGCCTGTTTCTGTACGATGAGGCCAACCTGGAAACCCACGGGGTTTGGGACCGGCTGACGAAAGACCCCCTTTGGGAGACGGCTTTCCTGGACCGAGCGGTGCGGATGGTCGAGCGGGACAAGAACCATGCGAGTGTGATCGTCTGGTCGTTGGGCAACGAGTCCGGCTATGGGCGCAACCATGAGGTCATGGCCGAGTGGATCCGCGCCCACGACCCGACGCGGCTCATCCACTATCATCCGGCTGAGGATGCGCCGAGTGTAGACATCCTCGGCCCCATGTATCCGAGCGTTGCCAAGATCATCCAGATGGCCCAGGTCCCCGGTGAGACGCGACCGGTGGTCATGTGCGAATATGCCCACTCGATGGGCAACAGCACTGGCAACTTGCAAGAGTATTGGGACGCGGTTGCAACCTACCCACGCTTGCAGGGCGGCTTCATCTGGGACTGGGTAGACGAGGGCATCCGCCAGGAGCGCGCGGACGGCCGGGTTTACTATGCCTATGGCGGCGACTTTGGCGACCAGCCGAATGACGGCAACTTCTGCGCCAATGGGCTGCTCGGCTCGGACCGGACGCCCCACCCGGCGCTTTGGGAATACAAGAAGGTGCTGGAGCCGGTGCAGGTTGAGGCTGTGGACCTCGCCGCCGGTCGCTTGCGCGTCCACAACCGCTATACATTCCTCGATTTGAGCGGGTTGGCGGCGCAGTGGGAGGTGCGCGCGATTGGGCCGGTCTCGACTACCAGCGGCCAGGCCGATCACACGGTCATCGCGCAAGGCGCGCTCCCGCGCCTCAGCACCCCGCCGGGTGGAAGCGATGAGCTTCAGGTTCCCTTGCCGGCGCTGGCGGATGCGCAAGGCGCCGATTATTGGCTCACGCTGCGCTTTGTGCTGGCCGGGCCGGCGCTCTGGGCGCCTGCGGGCCATGAGGTGGCATGGGCGCAGTTTGCGCTGCCGGTCTCGGCGCGCGGCCTGGGCGCGCGCCGCAAACATCCGGGCCTGCGCATTGCTGACGGCGCGCACCGGTTGCAGGTGGAGGGGGCTGATTTTGCCCTGGCGGTAGATAAGGAGACGGGGCGGCTGGCGAGCTGGACGCGGGGGGGCGCCAACCGCATCGCCGCCGGGCCGGCGCTCCAGCTCTGGCGCGCGCCCACCGACAACGACGCCAATACCTGGGGCGACCAACGGGCGGCCATCCACTGGCGCGAGGTGGGCCTGGACCGGCTGGTGGACCAGGTGGACGGCGTCACGGTGGAGACGGCAGCGGAGGATCAGGTGGTGGTAGAGGTACGCGGCGCAGCCGCGGCTGCCATTGATGTCGCCGCGGTCCAGGCGGCGCGCTGGCAGGAGGCAGTGAAGCGCCTGGGCGGCTTGATGCGCCACTGGATGGACGAGGGCCAGCTCCGGCTGGTGGCCCAGAGTTTTGGCCTCCCCTATGAGCGATTGGACGGCGACAGCCGGGCGGCCAAGGTCGAGGCATTGGTGACCCAGTTGGAGCAGGCCGGGCGTATCCCCGATCTAGTGACCATGCTCCACCAGGTCTTCAGCGCCAAGTCCCATTCGCCCTTATCCGGCGAGTTAAGCGCGGAGCTGGCCCGCTATGCCGGCAAGAGCCAAGCCGAGATCGAGGCGATGCTACGCCCGGCCCCGGAGAGTCGTTTTGACTACCGGCTGCGCTATACGGTGGCGGCGGATGGCGGCGTAGGGTTGGACCTCCATGTGGTCTGCGGCGGCGAGCAGCCGTTATTCCTGCCCAGGATCGGGCTGCGCCTGACGCTGCCGGGCGGCTATGAGCGGCTGGCCTGGTATGGCCGTGGACCCCACGAAACCTATGCCGACCGCAAGCAGGGCGCACAGGTGGGCCTCTTTACCAGCACCGTGCGCGATCAATTTGTGCCCTACATCAAGCCGCAGGAGCACGGCAACCACACCGAGACGCGTTGGATGCGGCTGACCGATGAAGCGGGCAAGGGGTTGCTAGTGGTGGGGGAGAGGCCCTTTGACTTCAGCGCCCACCATTACACGGCAGAGGACCTGACGGCGGCAACCCATACCTATGACTTGCGTTGGCGTGAGGAGATCATCTTGAACCTGGATGCAGCCCAGGGTGGGCTTGGCAATGGGAGTTGTGGGCCGGGTGTGCTGCCGCAGTACATGCTGCTGCCCGGCGAGCATCGCTTGGGGCTGACGCTCTATGCAATCGGCTGAACCGGCCCAATGGTGAGAGCCGGGCAGAAGGATAGAGGGCATGGGCGACGCATATATCTACGATGCCTTGCGCACGCCGCGCGGCCGGGGACGAGCGGGCGGCGCGCTGGCCGGCGTCACGCCGTTGGCGCTGGTCAGCGGGCTGCTCGCCGCGCTCAAGGCGCGCCGGCCCGGCCTCGCCGAGACGGTGGACGATCTGATCCTCGGCTGTGTGACGCCGGTGGGCGAGCAAGGGGCTAACCTGGCGCGCAGCGCCGTGCTCCATGCCGGCTGGCCGGAGCGGGTCGCAGGCGTCCAGCTCAACCGTTTCTGCGCATCGGGGCTGGAGGCGGTCAACCAGGCTGCGCTCCAGGTGCGCGCCGGGTGGGCCTCGGTGGTCGTGGCTGGCGGCGTGGAGTCTATGTCGCGTGTGCCGATGGGCGCCGACGGCGGGCCGCTGCTGGATGACGCCGCATTCCAAGAGCAAGTGGGTTTTGTCCCCCAAGGCATCGCCGCCGACCTGCTGGCGACGCTGGAGGGGTGGCGGCGGGAGGACCTGGACGCCTACGGCCTTCGCTCTCAACAGCGCGCCGCCCATGCCACCAGCCAGGGCTATTT
>DATLZJ010000425.1:0-3120 GCA_035574055.1 Caldilineaceae bacterium | reverse complement strand
GTCGCCGTGGCTGTTGCTTCAACAGTGGCTGTCGCTTGTACAGTGGCCGTCACCGCCTCGGTCGCGGTTGCTGTGGGCGTGGCGGTGGCGGTCGAGGTGGCCGTCGCGGTGGCGGTTGGCGCCTCAGTCGGCTCCTCGGTCGGTTCCGCAGTGACCTCCGCCGTGGCTTCCACAATGGCCTCTTCGGTGGCTTGCTCGGTCGCCTCCTCGGTTGCCGTGGCGGCGCCGGTGGGCGTCGCTGTCGGCGCGGCGGTGGGCACGGGCGCGCCGACCGGCGGGATGATCAAGACCTCGCCGCGGTGGAGCACCGAGCCGGGGCGCACTGCGTTCGGGTTGGCCGCCCGCAACAGGCTGACCGGCACCCCATACTTGGCAGCAATGCTGGCCCAGGACTCGCCCTGCTGCACCACATGGGTCTGGCGTTGGACGGCCGCGCTGGTGGGGATAAACAACTGCTCGCCGTTAAGCAGCCAACCATTTTCGCGCACCGCGTCCGGGTTGGCCGCCTGGAGTTGGTCAACGGGCACACCCGTCCGCTGCGCGACTGCCTCCCATGTGTCTCCCTCCTGCACGGTGTAATAATAGCCGGGCGCCGGCTGCTCGGTGTCCTGGGCTTGGGCGACGACGGCCGCCATCAGCCACAGCCCTACGCAGAGCGCCAGCGTCGCTATGAGGCTGAGGCGCCAGAGCCGCCGCCTCGTTTGCGACAGTTGATTAGAGCGTTGGTTCATCTTCGACTCCCTCATCCCTTCCCTCATCGCTACGGGTGACAAGTTCTCACACGATCAGCTGAATCATCTGCTGAATCATCTGATCCAGCGGTCATTGATCAAGCGACGGCTCCACCACCAGGCCAGTTGCAGGCCGGCGCCTGCCCGCTACCGGTACGAGACTTCGCCCAGCTCGCGCACCACCTGAATCCAACTCTGTCCAGGTTTGAGCTGGACGATCACCTCCCCCGGCCCTAGCCAGCGCGGGGGATTTTCCGGGTCGGCGCGCCAGGTGCCTTCATAGACCTGGCCGTCCCGGAAGATGCGAAAATCGCCAAACCCATAGAGCTTGATGTCTACCCCTTTGGTGCCCAAACTGTCTTCCACAATATCGGTCAAGATATGCTCCGCCACGATCACGATCACATTCTGCGCCACGATCGGCTGGCCGATAGCAGGGTCAAACTGCTGCTGCCCGCCCTGGAAGCGGATGTAGCCATTCAGGCTCGGCTCATAGCGCCATTCGACTTGGTTGCCGCCGGGATAGGCGATTTGAATGGTCGTCGCTGTCCCTGCTGCGTTGGGGGGCGGCTCCTCACTGAACTGAAAGCCGGGCCGGCTCCACTCCTTGGTCAGGCCCTGATCCGCCAGCCAGCGCCGCACGCCATCGGTGCTGGCTTGCATCCGGGTCCGGTAATCGGCGCCAATGCTATGAAAATAGGTCCCGTCTTGCCGGGGATCGTCAATATCCGCATCTAGGTAGGGGAAGCCGACCTCGTTCTTGAGCAGGTAGCGCACCTCGTCGCTGCCGCCCGAACAGGCGAGGACGCCATCATACATATAAGTCATCCAAACATTTGGCATCCGCGCCGAGCGTACTGGGCCGACCCGCGCCGCCGATCTGCTGTGGTACATGGCGGTGATGCGGGTCAGCGTAAAGCCATCCACAATATATTCATAGACCAGGTCGGCCAGGCCCAGGCCGTAGTGGGCGCTGCGCCCGACCGCGTCGTTGTTGATACAGATGAAGATGGGACGGTGCTTCAGATCGTCCGGGTTTTCGACGGGCAGCCCGGTGTAGGGGGCGATGTTCTCCGGCAGCGGCGTCGGCGTTGCGGTGGGAACGATCACCTCGGGCGTCGGTGTGGGCGGCAGCGGCGTCGGCGTGGGGGCCTGGGCCGCCTCGGCGGGGGCGCTGTTGGGCGTTTTGGTTGGGGTGGCGGTAGGTTCTGGGCCTGCCTGCCCACAGGCCGCCGCCAACAGGGCCACACAGGCAAGAAGGACAAACCGGATGCAGAAAGTTCGGCGCATGGTAAGAGAGCGACCTTAACCACTAGTGGAGTCTAGACAACAAAGCGAGTCTAGACCATCGGAAAGACTGGAAGTAAGGGACTGGGCAATATTAGAAGACGAAAAAGAAGACGAAAAAATACCCGTCATTTGCGTTGCTCGGCGCTGCTGTCCTCAGTGGAGCAGGACAGGCAGCCGGTAGTATACCACAAAGCCCGATGTAGCTATCATTCCGGCCTCCTTTTGTTTGTTTCTTTTCCCGTTGTTTCTTGCCCCTTTCTTTCTACGGCAACCGAGTATGGCAACGGAGGGCGCGCCGCTACGCGGCGCGACTCAGCGAATCCTCTCGCCTATGGTAGAATAGCGCCGGTACGCCCAAACAGACGCCGCGCCAAGCGCTTTGCCGACCGTCTCAACTGCCCATGCCCGTCGAGCCGCGCACATTGCTTGCTGCCGCCCACCATCGCCGTCTGGCGACGCCCCTCTTGCTTTTTCTGGTGGGCCATCGCCCACTGGCCTTTCTGGTGGGCCAGATGCTCTATGTGGCTGCCCCCTTGGGCGCGCTGCTGGGTTGGGAAGACCTGGACGGCTGGGCGGCGCTGTTGAGCGCTCCGGACGCGACGCGCCGGCTCGAATCGGCCTTGGCCGGCTTGGCCGAAGGAGAGCCATAGCCTAGCGTAAGGCAATTCATGTACTGGAATCGCTCTGCCGCCGAAGTTGCGGCTGCCTGGCAGACCGAGATCGAAAGCAAGCTGGAGGCCGGCGCGACGCCGCTGCTGACAGCCGGCATGTCGAGCCTGGCCTATAGCGGCACGATGACGCTACTTGCGCTCCAGATGTTGGCGCGGCGCCGCGCCGACTTGACGGCGCCGGTGCTGGCCGCCGGAGGCAGCGGCGCGCTTTGGCTGGGGCTGCTGCTTGGCCCCGACAGCGGGCCGGGCGCGCCGGAGCCTAGCGTCGTCTACGCCGGCCCAGACCCGGCCACCTACCTGGCCGGCATCGCCACGTTGAGCACCGGCGCGCTGGCCGTCCCTGCCGCCGTCGCAACGGGCGCGCCGCCGGATATGGCGCTCTGGCTCTCGCCCCGGCTCCATCCCGGCGCGCCGGCCCCGTGGGAGGC
>DATLZJ010000424.1:0-5008 GCA_035574055.1 Caldilineaceae bacterium | reverse complement strand
GATCCTCTGGCAGTTTGTCTTTCACAAACAATGGGGGATTCTCAACGCCATCTTGAGCCTGGTGGGCATTCCGAACATTGGCTGGTTGGTGGACCCGGCTTGGGTCATGGTTGCCTTTGTGATCATGTCGCTCTGGGGCGTGGGCGGCAGCATGATCATCTATCTGGCCGGCCTCCAGTCCATTCCCAGTGAACTGTATGAGGCGGCGTCGATTGATGGCGCCAATCCGGTTCGCCAATTCTGGCATGTGACATTGCCGATGCTTAGCCCGACCATCTTTTTTAATTTGGTCACTGGTCTGATCGGCGCTTTCCAAATCTTCGAGAGCGCCTATGTCATGACTGGCGGGGGGCCTCGCTATGCTACCTATTTCTTTGGTCTCAATATCTACTTTACTGCATTCCAATCCTTGCGCTTTGGCTATGCTTCTACGCTGGCCTGGGTGCTCTTCGCGATTATTGTCGCTCTGACCGTTTTTGTGTTTAGCACGTCTCGGCGATGGGTCTTCTATGCCGGCGCACGCGAGGAGTCTTAGGAGGCAGCCATGCAGACGGGACAACCATTTCTAGCATCAGCGCCTGAGCAAGCCCGTGACTATCGCGGGCTGGGAATGGCTCGCACCCAGACCTTGTTCAAGGCCCTAACCTACGTCTTGCTTTGGGGCGGCGCGCTGGTCCTAATGGTGCCTTTCTTCTGGATGCTATCCACCAGCCTGAAGACACTGGATGAGGTCCAGACTTGGCCGATTGTCTGGATTCCACGTAATTTCCTGTGGGAGAATTATCCTGAGGTCTTCGAGCGCACCCCATTTGCCCGCTACCTGCTTAACAGCCTAATCATTTCGGTAGGCGGCATCATCGGCACAATTGTCGGCAGCTCGCTGGCAGGATATGGCTTTGCGCGGATGCGTTTTCCGGGCCGTGACCTGCTCTTCTTTATCAACTTGACAACTCTGATGTTGCCGGCCTGGGTGGTGATCGTGCCCCACTTTATGATGTTCAGCGCTGTCGGTTGGCTGGACACCTACCTCCCGATTATCGTGCCTGCGTTCTTTGGCAATCCGTTCCACATCTTTCTCTACCGGCAAACGTTCCTGGGCATCCCCAGAGAGTTGGAAGACGCCGCCCAGATTGACGGCTGTTCTCGGTTGCGAATCTTTCTGCAGATCTTTATGCCGATGTCGAAACCGGCGACGGCTACGGTCGCCATCTTTGCGTTTTACTACTATTGGAATGACCTGATCTATCCGCTGGTCTATCTTCAGTCGCAGATGAAATTCCCGGTCAGCCTGGGGTTGCGCATGTTCCAAACCTCCAACGCAGTTGTGAATATGCCTCTGATGATGGCAGCCTCGGTCATGGCGCTGCTGCCCTGTGTGGTGCTCTTCCTCTTGGCCCAACGGCTCTTTATCCAAGGTGTGGTGATCACCGGCGTCGAAAAATAAATCGCAAATTGTTCGGAGAGTTTCATGCCTATCCATGTCGGTATCCTGGGCTTTGCCCACGGTCATGTCAACGCCTACTGCACCCAATGGACCCAAAACCCGGACCACCAGGTCAACCTCGTCGCTGGGTGGGACCATGACGCGGCGCGCCTGGCCCAGCGCGCCGCCGAGTTCGGCGTGCAGCCTTATGCGTCGGTAGACGAGTTCCTGGCCCACCCTGGCCTACAGGCGGTCGTGATTGCCGCCGAGACATCACTGCACGCCGAGTTGGTGGAAAAGGCCGCGGCCGCGGGTAAGACCATTGCCCTGCAGAAGCCTATTGCCCTGACCCTGGCCGAGGCAGACCGCATTGTGGCGGCGACGGCGCGCCATCGAGTCCCATTCACCATGATCTGGCAGATGCGGGTGGACCCGCAGAATATTGCCATGAAGGAGCTGATCCAAAGCGGGGCGCTGGGCAGAATCTTCATGGTGCGCCGCCGTCACGGGCTGCCCTCCCAACTGTGGGACATCGGCTCCATGTGGCACTTCGACCCGGCCTGGAACCGGGACATCTGGGCTGACGACGCCGCCCACCCGATAGACTTAATCCATTGGCTGTTGGGCGTCCCTGAAAGCGTCAGCGCCGAACTCTCCTCCAATTATCTCCCACAGGCGCCTAATGCCAACGGCGTCGCCTTGTTCCGTTATCGTGATGGGCTGCTGGCCGAGGTCTCTTGTTCCTTTAGCTGTGTTGCGGCGGAAAACACGACCGAGGTCATCGGCGAGCAGGGGTCTATTGTCCAGAACTATGGGGATGTGCCGAGCTGTAATGTGCCGCGACCGGCGGGCGCGGTGGGGCTGAAGTGGTATACGCTCGACAAAAAAGCGTGGACCTACAGCGACATCGCCACGCCGGCCAGCCACGGCGCACGCATCGCCGGCCTGGCCGGGCCGCTGGCAGACTTCTTCCACGGGCGGCGTCCTCCTCTTGCCACGGCAGAAGAGGGGCGCTTGTCGCTGCGTATGACCCTGGCGTGCTATGTCTCCAGCCGAGAGGGGCGGCGCGTGCGCCTTGACGACGAACGCATCCGTGAAGTATAAGCGCGTCAAATTATTAGTAAGCAAATAAGCGACATATCCGTAGGTGCGCCATCCTTGCCGCACAGCGTATCATGCAGCGGCGTGCGCACCCGTGTGTCAGCCGGAGTGTGCGGTACAATACCGCCCCTACCGTTAGCGGCGCATCGTCGGCGCGGCATCCTTGCCGCACATGCACGCCAAGCTAGAACGGGCGCGCCACGAGGGGCGCCGGATAGCGCACCTACGCAATCGGTATGCCGCTTATTTGGCGAAACTCCTATAAATTTGAGGCGCAGATAACGCGCTTTCCGGCTCAGTTGCCGCGCAGGAAGTCCAAGATGATGCTGTGTACGATCCGCTCCACCGGCGCGTGGTCGTCGGTGAAAATGGGCGTATCGGGCGGGGGCGCAGCCACGCGGCTATAGGCTTGGGCCTGGGCCGCAAAGGCGCGGAATTCGGCGGGTAACCGCTCCGGCAGGGCTGCCACATTGGCGGCGAACTGATCCAGGTTGGCCGGCTGGGCCGTCGCCACCAGCAAGGTATTGCCTAATGTGCCGGGCGGGCCGGGTTCATCTACCAGAAAGACCGAAGGAAAGACCTGCATCGCGGTCGCGGCCAGGGCGTCCACCAGGCTGAAGTTGGTGGGTGTGCGCCCGACATTGATCGCCAGCACGCCGTCTTCGCGGAGATGGGCGTGCGCCAGACGGAAGAACTCGACTGTGGTCAAATGAAAGGGGATGTAGGGCGGGCGATAGGCGTCTACGGCGATGATGGACCAGCGGGCTTCGTCGGGCTGTTGCGCCAGCCAGCGGCGGCCATCGGCGGCGATGGCGGTCAGGTTGGGTTGGTCCATCTCGAAGTAGCGGCGACCGACCTCGATGATCTGCGGGTCCAGCTCGATGCCGGTAATGGGGAGGGGGCCGTAGATGGTGGTGTACAGTCCGCTGACCGTGCCCGCGGCCAGGCCGATCAGGAGCAAGCTGTCATCGGCGCCTGGCCCGCTATCCGGCACGGCGGGCGGCCGGCGGAAGAGCGGCGCCAGCAAAAAGTAATCCCAGATGCCCTGGCTGAGGAGCATTTGAGGATGGTAGACGCTGTGTAGCCCGATCCCCTCGTTGAGCCGGAGATGGCGCTCTTCGCCCCATTGGCGCACGACAATGGTGTTGTAGGCGCTCTCGTCGGCATAGATCACCTCGCCGGCGTCGTCGCCCCCTGCGCCTGGCCCGAAGACGGGCGGCCCGCCCGGTTGGGTGACCAGGGCCAGCCCGATCACCAGCGCCAGCGCCCCCAGCGGCGCCCAACGGTAGGGTTGGGCCAGCGCCCCCACGCTCACCACCACCAAGAGCGCCAGCGCCAACAGGTAGAAGGTCCAGCGGGTGCCAAAGGCCGGGATCAGCCAGAGCGCGGGCAGAAAGGCGCCGGCCAGGCTGCCCGCGGCGTTGAGCGCCGAGAGTCGCCCGGCCACCCGCCCGGTCTCCTCCATCCGGTTTACTGCCAACCGCACCGCCCAGGGCGTCACCGCGCCCAGCAATACGCCCGGCACGCTAAAGAGCAACAAGATCGCCAGCAGCGCCCCGGCCAGCAGGCTTGCCGTCAAGCTCGCCATGCCCTCGGCGGCCAGCGCCAGCACCGGTCTGCTGAACGCCGGAGCAAAGGCAACCCCCACGGCGGCCAAGGTGATGGTATAATCTAATTCCCGGCGGCGCGGGAAGCGGTCGGCCAGCCGCCCGCCCAGCCATGCGCCGACAGCCAAATAGAGCAGGATCAGGCCGATGAGGGCGGACCAGACAATTTGGTTGTTCCCAAAGGCCGGCTCGATCAGTCGGGAGGCGCTCAGTTCCATGCCGAGCGTGACCAACCCGGTGGTAAAGACGAGGAGCGATAAGTATCTCACGGGCGTTTGGACGTATACAGGTTTGATAGCGGCGCTTACATCGGGCCTTGATCGGTTTTGAACCGGACTTGAATCGAAACGCCATCTGAGTCCTGCGCCGGTGTAGGGCCGAAGGGGCAAGGACCCAATTGCCTGCTTCGCGGATCGGTCGAAATTCATGTATCATGGACATGCCGGCGTGTCATGCGGCCCCTGCCGGACAGCCGGCACGGCAGATAGCCGGTACGACGGATAGACAGTGTAATGGATAGGCGACAAGGCATCAAACCGGGATGGCCGAGCTTGTGACGTCTGGAAGCCCAACCGAAAGCCAGGCGCAGCCAGGGCCGCGCTCTGTCTCACCGGCCTACCGCCCCCGGCTACAGTGGCGGGAGCGAGCCTATTGGCTGACGTTGGCCCTGATGGCGCTGATTGCCGTGGCCGCGCCGCAAACCTCCTGGTTCCTCACCGCCAACAGCCATATGGTGTTGGAGGTGATTTCCACGACTGTTGCGCTGCTCGTCGGGTGCCTGGCTCTGGCGCGCCATTTTAGCCGGCGCAGCGGTCGCTTTTTCTTTATCGGCGTCGGCTTTCTGGGCACGGCTTTCTTCGACGCCACGCATACGGTG
>DATLZJ010000423.1:0-2873 GCA_035574055.1 Caldilineaceae bacterium | reverse complement strand
AAGCCCAGGAAGAGCTGGATGACCTCTTCACCGAGCGTGGCAAAGAAGCCTATCCAGTCGCCCCCCTCGACGAGGTTGAGGGCTGCCAGGCTCTCGGCTTCGACGTGCCAGGAGTTGCCGGCGTACCAGTAGCCGAAGAGGCCCATGAGCAGGACGAGGATGAAATAGAGGCGGGTCAAGCGCCGGTTGTTGCGAGCCATGCCCACTCACTTTCCAGAGCAGCGGGCGCGATTCCGCCAGGCGCAGGCAGGAACGCAGCCCTAAAAATTCGTCCCAATGGACAATTTGCATTTTGCCGCAAGTATGATATACTAGCGTTTACCATCCGGCCAATGGCGCCAGGTAATGGTGAATATTGCGGGTGAGTAGCTCAGCTGGTTAGAGCGCACGGTTCACATCCGTGAGGTCGGGGGTTCGAGCCCCTCCTCGCCCACCAAAGACCGCATGACAGGCGCAGAACGCCAGCCATGCGGTCTTCTTTTGTGCTAGGCCAGGGCAACGAACAGTTGTACCTTCCTAGTGTTCAGCGGGTGGCAAATCCAGCGCCCAATGCCACCAATACACCCACCCCTACTGCTACAGCTACCGAATTGCCACGTACTCAGGGCCAAATGGTAGCGGCCAAGTATTGCGTTGTGGTGGTACGTTGCTCACTCCGGACACTCTAGCCCCTGGTCAAATCGGCCTATTCCAGATTACATTTTACGACTTGTTCCTACCGCTGGACCAACTTTATTCTCGGTTCTATCAGATAGCTGGCGGCCCTCCAGCTTCGTAGGTGCGGTATCCTTACCGCACATGCCCGCCATGTGAGAGCGTGCGCGCCCGATGCCGCACCTACAGAGTGGCGCAATAGTCGCTTACTGGGTAAGGCGCTATGAAGCCAGGGAGCGCCGCGCTTCGCGCCGGCCAGGATGAAGCTCCAGTTGAAGAAGGCCCCAAAGAAGGCGGCGATGCCGGTCAATGCCCCAGGAGCAGCGCCACGCCGCTCAGCCGCTCGTCCCACATCACCAGGTCTGCGAACCAGGTCTAACTGGCGTGTGATTACGCTGAGTTGCTTCGTGCTTGGCTTGTGGCATAATGGGGCCTATTCCCACTTAGCGCCGAGGACTCGGGGGATAAGCCCTGAGCAAGAACGCTCAAGAAGGTTTAGATGCATACGATGAATGGTCGGCCGGTTCACGTCTTGTTGGTGGACGATGACGAGGTAGATGCCGAGGCGGTGGTGCGCGCCTTTCGGAAACTTAACATCGCTAACCCCATCACGATTGTCAGCAACGGCCATGAGGCGCTCAACGCGCTGCGCGGCGAAGGGGGATATGCGCCGATCCCCTCCCCCTATCTCGTGCTATTGGATATCAACATGCCGCGCATGAATGGGCTGGAATTCCTTCAGGTGTTGCGCCAAGACCCAGACCTCAAGCGCTCCATCGTCTTTATCCTGACAACCTCCAGCAACGACGAGGATATTCTGGCCGCCTATGAGGCGCATGTAGCCGGCTATATCCTCAAGACGCGGGCAGGAGAGCAGTTTCTCGAGCTACCCCAGATGATGCAGCGTTACTGGCGCGTTGTCGAATTTCCCAACTGACCGCTTACGCCAGGCAATGTAGGACCCTAAGATTCGGCGACACAGATGAACCGTAGTGCGGCATCCTGTCGCACAGGGGTGCTATGCCGATGCGTGCGCTAGGATAGCGCACCTACGGCAGCGCGATGACATTGTTTGCCAGACTTCTACACTGCCCGGCTGGCTACCAGTTGCAGGCCCGCACCACCCGCACGAACGAATAGACAATGGGCATGTAGAGCCGCCATGGTCCCTGGTCTACCGTCGCCGCGTCTGCCGAGACGGCGACGGCACGCGGCTGGAGATAGCCGGCGCGCAGCCCGTAGCTGCTCGAAGCCGAGCGCCCGGCGCCCGCCTGGCCGACGGCATCCACCAGACCGAGAGCGTTGTTGGGATAAAGACGATAGCTGCCGGCGCTGTCCAGCACGCCCCGGCACGCCAGGTCGAAGTTTTGGCTCACCTGGGCGGCGGCTACGCCGGCCAGCAGCAGAGACACACAGACGGCCGCCGCCAGCACAACCATCCGCCGGCGGCCGCGCCGCCCCCTGGATAGACTCAAGCGCTGTCCGTGTAGCATGGTCCTACTCCCGTCTTAGGGTCATGAACTGGAAGTGGCATTGGGTCCGGTTGCCATTTTGGTCCCAAATGTCTACGACCAGATCGCCTTCGGAGCTGCCGGTGCCCACCATGACGGGCCGTGCGCAGGCCGGCGTCACCAGGGTGGTGTATTCCCGATAGTCGTAGTCGTCAATGTCATCGAAATCAATCACATAGACGGTCGCCCCGCCGACCACAGCGCGGAAGCTGTTGAAGCCCCGCCCGCTCTCGCGCCCGCCGTCGTCGTCCACAAAGCCATAGGCGATGATCTTGGCAAAGTCCCGCTCGCCAAAGCCGCCGAGACTATCGGCGTTGCGCGACCAAATGGCGTAGGGTACATAGACGATGGGCTGGAGAGGGCGCGGCTCTTCGTTATTGATGGCAACCCCCAGATAAAGCTCGCGGCCATCGAAGATGCTCAGGTTGAGCGCGGTGGTATCGCCCAACTGGGTGTTGAACAGTCCGTCCACATTGGTGGTGATGGTCTTGTTCTCTCGCCAGGCGACCGATTGGCCGTTGCGGTCATTGTAGAGGGTAAAGCGCGCGTTGAAGGCCTGGTTCGCCAGGGGTTGGTTGGTGTTGGGGTTGAAAAGCTGCCCCTGGTAGTGGATCCAGTGGGGCGCGCCTGCCGCAATGGTGACCAGCTCGGCTTCGCCCGTCGGCGCGGACGGCTCCTGAGCTTGGGCGCCCGTTGCGACCATGACCG
>DATLZJ010000422.1:0-7075 GCA_035574055.1 Caldilineaceae bacterium | reverse complement strand
CCCACAATATGGAGGAGCTGGCGGCTCTCTGCCACCGGCTTTATGTCATCGCCGAGGGCCGCACCGCTTTGGCCGGTACACCGGCTGAGGTCTTCGCCCAGAGCGCAACACTGCGCGCGCTGAGGCTGGACGCGCCGGCAGCGACGACAGTCGTGGAGCGGCTGGTCGAAGAGGGGCTGCTTGCGCCCAGCGCCTCGGCCTATACCGTTGACCAGGCGGAGGCGCTGCTGGTCGCCCGGCTGGAGGGGGCACGCGTCTAGTCATGTACAATTTCGAGTTGCTGCGCAACGTCACCATCGGCCAGTACATTCCCACCGGCTCGGTGGTCCACCGGTTGGACCCGCGCGCCAAGATTCTGGCCGCGGGCTTTCTGACGGTGGCGATCTCCTTCAATGTCTCGGTGATTGCTAACTTGCTCTTTCTGCTAGTGGTGATGGGCATCGCCTGGCTGGCGCGCATCCCGTTCAGTTACATCTGGCGAGGGCTGCTGTTAGGGTTGCCGGTGCTGGTCTTTATCTTTGTGATGCAACTGCTCTTTTTGGGCAGTGTGGAACCGGCAGGCGCGGTCTACTTCGAGTGGGGTTGGCTGCGCGTCACCCGGTATAGCCTGCACCTGATCGCCATCAGCCTGCTGCGGATCATTGCGTTCATTTTTCTGACTAGCCTGGTGACCATGACCGCCACCACCACCGAGCTGACCCACGGCGTCGAGCATCTGTTGGCGCCCTTCCGGCGGCTGGGGGCGCCCTCCCATGAGCTGGCGCTGATTCTGACCATCACGCTGCGCTTTGTGCCTACCCTGGCCGAGGAGCTGGAGCGGATCATGAAGGCCCAGGCCAGCCGCGGCGGCGATGTGAACGCCAGTATCTGGCGGCCCGATAAGATGCTGCGGACGGTGCTGCCGCTGATCGTGCCGCTCTTTTTGGGGGCGTTTCGCCGGGCCGAGGATCTGGTGTTGGCGATGGAGGCGCGTGGCTATGTGAGCGGCGGCGCGCGCACCCGCTTTGTGGAGCTGCGCGCCCGCCCGCTGGACTATGTGGTCGTGGGCGGGGCGCTGCTCTTCATGCTTGTGATGATCTGGTTCCCCTTCCCGGCCCTCCGCGACGTGCTCGCGCCGCTGGGTATCAGGGGGCTATAAGAGAAACGCGGAATTTGTCTACTCCAGCGCCATGGCTCATGGCCTTCTGACTGACCAGGCCGAGGCCATGGGCAAAGTGACCATTGGCGGCGAGTAGTGAGCCTAGATCAACCCCAAAACCCCTATTTGGCGAGGAAACGATGAAGATCGAGAAGATCACCCCGTTTCTGGTGGACCAATACCTGTTGGTGCGCGTCTATACCGACGCCGGGATTATCGGCAACGGCGAGGCCGGCCTGTGGGCGCATCACAAGATGGTCTATCAGGCGATCCAGGACTTGAGCGTCCATTATATCGGCCAAGACCCCGCTCGCATCGAGCACCTCTACCAACTGGTGACCCGCAACACCCACTTTATGGGCGCGGTGTTGAGCGCCGCTGTGAGCGCCATTGATGTGGCCCTGTGGGATATCCTGGGCAAGTCAGTCGGGCTGCCTGTCTATCAACTCCTCGGCGGCAAGTGCCGGGACAAGATCAAGGTCTTTGCCAATGTCACCGGCAACAATTTGGCGGAGATGGCCGACAGCGCCCGCGCCCAGGTGGAGGCGGGCTATCTTTCGCTGCGCGTCCAGCCCTTCTTCCCAGGCTGGGAGGCGCAGACGCCGACCCAGGTGATCACCTCGGCGATTGAGATCGTGGCGGCCATCCGCGAGGCGATAGGCTTTGGCATTGACCTGGGGCTGGAGATCCACCGCAACCTGCGCCCGGAAGAGGCGATTGTGCTGGCCCAGGAGCTAAAGCCCTATCGCATCCTCTACTATGAGGACGCGTTGGCGCCGGAGAGCGTCGAGGCGCTGGCCTATGTGGCGCGGCATGTGGACCTGCCGATGGCGTCGGGCGAGCGCTTCTATAACATCTACCAGTTCAAGGACTTGATTGACCGCCAGATCGTCAGCCTGATTCGCCCGGACCTTTCGCTGGCCGGCGGTTATACGCAGGTCAAGAAGATCGCCGGCATCGCCGAGGCCGCCTTTGTGGGCATCTTTCCCCATCTGATGGGCAGCCCGCTCAACATCGTCGCCTTTAGCCACCTGGCCGCCGCGATCCCCAACTATGTCTTGATGGAGAGCCATACCGTCGCCGACATCCATAACGAGCTGGTGGACCGGCCCATCGAGCGGCAGGGGGGCTATGTGCTGCCGCCCGACCGGCCCGGCATCGGCGTGGAGATTCAGGAGGAGAAGCTAGCCAAGTACCCCTTCCGGCCCAGGATGGGCCTCGGCGCGTTTCATGCCGATGGGTCGGTTGCACATTAAGGGATGTATCCAGCAGCTTCGTGACCAGAGAAGCCCAATATCTAGGAAGAGAACCGATGAACAACACCATCTCCTGTATGTCGGCCAATTTCGTGGCGCGCCAGCTTGGCTACCGGATGACCGGCGGCTGGGGCCAAGGCGACCGGGCGACCAATGACTACTTCCGCCCGCTGGAGACCTATGAGCAGCGGCTGGATGCGCTGCTCCAAGAGATCGTGGCGATGGGCTTCCAGGCGATGGACCTGTGGAACGCCCACCTCCACCAGACTTGGGCGACCGATGACCACATCGCCATTGCCAAGGCGCTGCTCCAGAAGCACGGGCTGGCAGTGGTGAGCTACGCCGGCGGCTTTGGCGCGTCGGTGGAAGAGTTTACCCGCACCTGCCGGGTGGCGACTGCGCTGGGGATTCCGGTGCTGGGCGGCAGCACGCCGTTGTTGCAGCAGGAGCGAAGCGCCTTGGTGGATACGTTGCGTCGCCACGGCCTGAAGTTCGGCTTTGAAAATCACCCGGCGGAGAAGACGGCCCAGGATGTGCTGCGCCAGATCGGGGAAGGTGATGAGGATGTGATCGGCGCGACGGTGGACACCGGCTGGTTTGGGACGCATGGGACGGATGCCGTCCAGGCGCTTGAGGAGCTTGCGCCACGGCTCTTCCACATCCACCTCAAGGATGTCTTGGCCGCGGGCGGCCATGATACCTGCCGCTACGGGCGTGGCGTCGTGCCGGTGCGCGCTTGCGTCGAGATGCTCAAGCGGGTGGGCTACACCGGGGCCATCTCAGTGGAGCATGAGCCGGACCACTTTGACCCCACCGAGGACCTTGTCGCCAACCGCACAATGCTGATGGAGTGGTTGGCAACCTAGAGGTTTTGAAGCGGGCCGGCAGACTTTCTTAGCCAGCCGTTACGGCGTCACGCTTGGTTCCTGAGCAGCCAGCAGTTGCGGGAGGCTCATCTGCTGGCTGCCGTCCGCATTCATCACCCAAACGTCGCTGACTCCGTTTTGCCAACGCTCAAAGGCCAGTTTGGCGCCGTCCGGCGACCAGCGGGGACGGTGGTCGCTGGCTGTGTGTTTTGTCAGGTTGATGGGGTTGGCGCCGCTCGCGCTCATCAGATAGACCTCGCCGTTCCCGTCCCGATTTGTCCAGAAGGCAATGGCCCTGCCGTCGGGCGACCAGATGGGATAGAACTCGTTGGACGTGCCATTGGTCAGGTTGATCGGATTGCCGCCGGCGGCGTTCATGACATAGATTTCGCTGTTGCCGTCTCGATTGCTGCCAAAGGCGATCTGGCTGCCGTCGGGCGACCAGACGGGATCGTAGTCATCGGCAGCGTTCTTGGTGAGGTTGACAAGGTTACCGCCGGCAGCGTCCATGCTGTAGATTTCGACGTTGCCATCCCGGTCGCTTAAGAAGAGAATTCTGCTGCCGTCGGGCGACCACGCAGGGGCATAATCCTCCGCCGGGTGGCGGGTGAGATTAAGGACGGTTGTGCCGTCGGCGTCCATCCGGTAGATCTCGCTGTTGCCATCCCGGTTGCTCATAAAGACGAGGCTACGGCCATCGGGCGACCAGGCTGCAATGCCATCAAAGGCATCGTTGGCCGGGTTGTTGGTCAGGTTGGCGAGGCCGCTGCCATCCGGCTTGACCAGGTAGACCTCGCCGTTGCCGTCGCGTTCACTCCAAAAGGCGATGGTGTTGCCGTCGGGCGACCAGGCGGGCGCATAGTCGTCAGCCGGATGATCGGTCAACCGGGTCACGTGCCTGCCGGCCAGGTCCACGACATAGAGATCGCCGTTGCCCTCTTGGTAGCTGACAAAGAGCAGCCGCTGCCCATCCGGCGACCAGACAGGCGCGTAGTTGTTGACCGGCAGAGAGGCCTTGGTGGTGAAGCGCCAGACGGGGCCTTCTGCGGTCGCCCCCTGTGCGTCGCGCGCCACCACCCGCCAGTAGTAGGTGACGCCGCCGGCCAGCGCGCCCGGATTGAGCTGGGGGCTGTCCAGCTTCCCGGCGATGAGGGTCGTGGGCGGGTTGCTCCTTGCGGAGAGATAGACGGCATAGGTCACGGCGTCGCCATCGGGGTCGCCGCCGAGCCAGTTGAGGATGACATCGGTGCGCTGCTCCAGCGCGCCGTCTGGCGGCGAGGGGGCTGCCGGAACGTTCGGTGGCCGATTGGTGGGCGCCGGCGTAGGCGTCGCGGGCGTGGGTGTGGGGCTAGGCGACGGCGTCAGGGTGGGCGACGGGGTGGACGTAGGAGTGGCGGGCAGCGCCGAGCGGACGGTGATGGTAAAGGGTTGCGTGACGGTATATTGCCGGTCGCCGACAGTAGCCGCAAGCGAAAAGGCGAAAGCGAAGGTCTGGCCGTCGTCGTCCAGTTGGGGCGTCCACTCAAAGACGCCGTCGCGGAAGCGGCTGCCGTCGGGCAGATTGCTTCCCCAGAGTGTTCCGCCCAGTTGATAGCGGTCGGCAGCCGATGGCTGTTGCACCTTGACCACCCCGCGCACCGGAATCCGCACCGGCTCACCCACGCCGACCGTGATCTCACTCACCGGAGCCGTCCGCTCAAAGAGTTGTAGCGGTGTGAGCAGCCCCGGTTGCTCTCCTGTTGGAATGAGATTGGCGCCTGCCGTCTGGTAGGCGTTTTCCACCAGACCGGCGCAACTATAGCAGTTGCCGGCCCGATCTCCCGTCACGCTTTGGTCAATGCGTAGATAGCCCTTGCCGATCTGGCGGGTAGCAAAATCACGCGCCGCTTGGCCCTGGCCGGCGCTCGCCAACGGCGGGCGTCGCGCCCCTAGATAGAAGTTGCAGGAGCGACCGGTGAAATTGGCAAGGGTCCACTCGCGCACGCCGCCAGGAGCGGGGCAGGAGAGCCGCGTCCCTCCAAAGGGAGCGGCCTCGATAATATCCGGCTTGCCGGAGCCGAAGGGAACAGTCTCCGAATAGATCGCGGTGTAGCCGGCCATCCAATAGGCGACGCCGGTGTCACAGGCGGGCGCCAAGCTAAAGAGCAGATCGCCCGGCTGGAGGTACTTGGCCGGAAGATCCAGCGCGAGGTAGAGCGGCTCGTCTGAATAGACGACGTGGAGCGAGAAGCGGGTGACGGCGACGCTGAAGGTATTCTGTGCGCTGTCGCGCTGGCTGATCGGGTAATGCACCCACTCGCCGGTCTGCGCATCTAGCCCGGCGACATTCAGGAAGTGCTCATCTAGGGAGGCCGAGTCGTTGTAGCGGACGGTGAGGGTCGCAGGCTTGAGCAGGGACAGCCCGGTTGGCTCCACTCCGACCAACTCGATCCCGTCCTCATCGAGCGTAGCCTCGACTTGGGGCTTGTTGAGCGAGACGAATGTGTTTTGGGGCAGCGCGTGTGGCGGGATAAATAATGTAATGTTGTCGAGCTGGAGCGTTCCCCCATGTTCGGCTAAGATGAGCCGTGAGCCGCTCTGTGGCTCAAGCGCGCCGGTCGTCAGGAGGGGGAGGAACAGATGGTTAAGCTGCGCGTCGCCGGCAAGCGCCGTCTGGGTTGCGACATCTGCCGGTATATCTGCCAATGCCGAGGGGGAATCGAGCCGGCTAAAGAGGGTGACCAGGAGAAACAGGGGTACAGCCACCAGGGCCGTCGCCTGCAAAGGTTTTTGGTTCATGATCAAGGCCGCCCAAAAAGGCCGGCGCAACAAAATAGCCTTCACGTGATGCACGATGCTGTTGCTCAGCCCATGAGCAACCTGCTGGTGATAAAGGATAGCGACGAAGAGCAGCCGGTAGGCTGCTCTTCGAGGTACTATACCATTCTCTAACCGCGTTGGCAGATGCAGCTACGGTTGTCGCTGAACTGAAGGTACATAGAGCTTTTGCGGCATCCCCGGTATCGCCTCCGGCGTCTGCGGCGCGGATGGCGCTTGTGGAGCCTCCTGGGCAGGCGTCTCGCCCTGGTGCGAGTCTTCAACCTCGAGGATGAGCGGCGGGTGCAACACATGGCCGCCGTCAATCATGGCCGGCCCATCCGCTCCGCTGGCCTGGGCGCTCTGACCCATGTCGGTGCTGTTCCAGTTGACGCTATTCCAGTTGACCGAGTTCCAATTGACACTGTTCCAGTTGACCGAGTTCCAGTTGACGCTGTTCCACTGGATCGGGTCGCTGCCGGTCGTCAGCAGTTGGCTCGGCGGATAGCCGGTGTTGACGGCAGGGATGGCCTGGGTGTTCTCATACTGTAGCGCCAGCTCAAGCGCCCGGGCCACATGGATAATGCCCGCGCCGGCCCCCGGCGCATCAGGCACCGGCATGGCGCTTGCCATCAACAGATACTTGACCTGGTCTGGGTTGAGGTCGGGCTTGGCTTGCAGGAGCAAGGCTGCTGCGCCAGCGACGACGCCGCTTGAGATCGAGGTGCCGGAGGCGACAAAGTTGCTCTTGACCAGGTTCCCTTCGCCGTCTATCGTCCCGCGGTGATAGGTGGTGAAGACGCCCTTGAAGTTTGAGGCGTCGGCCAGGGTAGAGACGATGTGGACGCCGGGCGCTGACAGGTCTGGCCGGGATGGAAGCCCAGGCCCATCGGGGGTGAGGTCATAGGCTGAAAATTCCGCCGCAAAGGTATCATCCGCCGGGTCGGGCGTCTCCATGTCGTCGGTGGCGCCGACGGCGATCACGAAGGGATCATTGGCCGGCGGGTAGACCACGCCCG
>DATLZJ010000421.1:0-7370 GCA_035574055.1 Caldilineaceae bacterium | reverse complement strand
CCAGGGCGGCGGCGCTCAAGGGCGCACGGCCCAAGTTGGTGTGAATGATGACGCCGCTGGCGTTGATCAAGGGGCGCAGAGAGGGCGTCGCCGTTTGGGCCAGCGCCTCGGCGAGCCGCGCCGGCCATTCCTCCGGTGCGGGCGCCGGCTTTCCCGCCGCAATCGCGCGGCGCGCCTCATCCAGCAGGCGGCGCAGCGTTGCCGCTGCCTGCTCCTGGCCGAACTCCGCGGCCAGCAACGCCACCGCCGGCAAGCGCAGCACCGTGTCCACGGCAGGCAACTTGCGATATTCAGCTTGCGGGTCTAGCCCTGTGGGGTGCTCTATGCCCATCTCGTCCAGGCTTTCCATCACTCGCCCGTCCGGTCTTCAAGGCTTGGGCCAATACAAAAAGGCTGGCCCAGCGACCAGCCCTGCTCCCCGGCGAACCATGTGGGCAAAGTGTGTGGGCGAAAAGGGACTCGAACCCCTGACCTCCTCGGTGTAAGCGAGGCGCTCTAACCAACTGAGCTATTCGCCCGTGCATCGTCCAACTATACCGTGGGCTGTGGGCTTTGTCAAAGAGGGGGAGAGATTAACCGCAAAGGACGCAAAGCGTGCAAAGAGACTGCTGACTGATGGCTTGCAGAAACAGCAGAGCCTCGGGCTGAAAGTCCTGGCTCAAAGCTCAAGTCCACCGAAGTGGACTAGGGGCGGAAGGCTGGCGGCGGATAACCCAAAGCTGCAAGACGTGAGGCGTGCGACGCTGCCTTTGGCCTTTCACTCCCTACTCCGCTCTTTTCTGCCCCTTTGCGTCCTTTGCGGTTGACTCTCCTACTCCGCCGCGCCGACCTCGAAGCCGGCCAGCGCCTCCAGGGCCTTGATGAGTGCGTGGTTGCCTTCCTCCCCTAACCCGCGCGCCTCCAACGTCCGGTAGAGGTTGAAGATCAGGCTTGTGCCGGCCAGCGGCACCCCTAGCTCATCGGCGGCTTCCAGCACCAAGCGCAAATCCTTCTGTTGCAAGGCGACCGTAAAGCCGGGGCGCCAGTCGCGGCGCATGATCTGCGGCCCCCGGTTGGTGAACATCCAGCTTCCCGCCGCGCCTTGGCTGATGGCGTCATAGGTCTTTTGCAGGTCCACTCCACCGGCTTGGGCGAGCAGCAGCGCCTCGCACATGGCCAGGCAGTTGCCCACCACCAGCACCTGGTTGACCAGCTTGACCGTCTGGCCGGTCCCACTGGGGCCGATGTGGGTAATGGTCTTGCCCATTGCCTGAAAGACCGGCATGGCTCGCTCGAACTGATCGGCGTCGCCGCCGACCATGATGCTGAGCGTGCCCCTGGCTGCGCCCTCGCTGCCGCCGCTGATGGGCGCGTCCAGCATGTGGATGCCCTTTTCGGCCAGCTTGGCGGCGATCTCTTTGGTCACTTTGGGGCTGATGGTGCTGCAATCAATCACCAGGCTGCCTGGCTTGGCGCCGTGGATCACCCCGTTCTCCCCCAGGATCACCGCCTCCACGTCGGGCGTATCGCTGACACAGGTGATAATGATGTCGCTGTGGGCCGCTACATCGGCGGGACTCTCGCCGGCCTCGGCGCCCTCGTCCACCAGCGGCTGCATCCGGCTCGCCGTGCGGTTCCAGACGCGGAGCGGGAACCCTGCCTTGAGCAGATTGCGGGCCATTCCCCGGCCCATGATGCCTAGTCCGATAAAACCGACTCGCTCGGCCATCATGAATCTCCCTTATAGGTGATAGGTTGTTGTGCGTGGCTGCGCCGTATGGTGCATCAAGGCGGCCTGATCACTTGGGTGTGTACATCTTACCTATGCGGGGGCCAACGGCCAAACCACACACCAAACAAACAGGCCCATCCGACGGATCGGATGGGCCTGGAGTTGTCTACGCCAGCGCCGGCGGCTTGGGGCCTGCTACTGGAGCATGGCCTCCACTGCGTCGGCAGTCTCGGACGACGGGGTTTGCACCTCGGCGTGGTCAATTACTTCAAAGACGAAGTCGGGGCCGGTGGTGCCGTCCTCGCGCACGGTCTCGCGATAGTCAATCTGGACGGTATCGCCCGGCACGAACTTGTTCGCCAGTAGCGCCTCGCTCAACGGGTCCTGGATGCGGTTTTGGATCACTCGGCGCAAGGGCCGCGCCCCATAATCGGGATCGTACCCTGCCTCGGCCACGGCCATCCGGGCGGCTTCGGTCAGTTCCAGCTTGATTTCTTGCTCGGCAAGTTGCATCCGCAGCGGCTTCAGCTCCAGCTCGACGATCATGGCGATCTCCTGGCGCGACAGGCTGCGGAAGACCATCACCCCATCCAGACGGTTGATGAACTCAGGCCGGAAGGTCTTCTTCAGGGCGTCCATGACCTTGGCCTTCATGGTCTCGTACTCTTGCTCCCGGGTCTCCTCATCTTCTTTGGTGATGGCGAAGCCCAGGCGGTGGGCGCCCTGGATCAGCTTGGCGCCGATGTTGCTGGTCATCAGGATCAGGGTATTGCGGAAGTCCACCCGCCGGCCCTTGGCGTCGGTCAGGTAGCCGTCCTCCATGATCTGGAGCAGCATATTGAAGGCTTCCGGATGCGCCTTCTCGATCTCGTCCAGCAGAATGACGCTGTACGGGCGGCGGCGCACCGCTTCGGTCAACTGGCCGCCTTCCTCGTAACCGACGTAGCCCGGCGGCGCGCCGACTAGCCGGCTGACATTGTGGCGCTCCATGAACTCGCTCATATCGAGCTTGATCAGCGCTTCCTGGCTGCCAAACATGAACTCGGCCAGCGCCTTGGCCGTCTCCGTCTTGCCAACGCCCGTGGGGCCAAGGAAGATAAAGCTGCCGATGGGCCGGCGCGGGTCTTTCAGGCCGGCGCGCGCCCGGCGCACTGCCTTGCTGATAGCCTTGATCGGCTCTTCCTGGCCGACGATCCGCTGGCGCATCACCTTCTCCATCTCCAGCAGACGCTCGCGTTCTTCGCCGGCAATGCGGCTGACGGGCACGCCCGTCCACATAGAGACGACTTCGGCGATGTCCTCCGGCGTCACCTTGGGCTGGTTGGCCGCCTCATTCCACCCCTCGCGCAGCTCATTGAGCTTCGCCTCTAGCTCGACCTCGCGGTAGCGCAAGTCAATGGCGTCGTCAAAGCGCTGCGTCTCCAGCGCCTCCTCCTTCATTTTCTGCAACTTCTTCAGATTCATGAAGGTCTCGCGCAGGTTCGCGGCATAGGGCGCTTTGTACATCCGCACCCGGCTGCCGGCCTCATCAATCAGGTCAATCGCCTTGTCGGGCATGAAGCGGTCCGGCACATAGCGGGCGGCCAGGTGGGCAGCCGCATGGATCGCCTCATCGGTGATCAGCAGCTTGTGATGGTCCTCATAGCGGGACTTCACCCCACGCAGGATCTGCACCGTCTCCTCGATGGAGGGTTCCTCCACCAGGATGGGCTGGAAGCGGCGCTCCAACGCGGCGTCGCTCTCAATGTACTTGCGATATTCGTCCAGCGTGGTCGCGCCGATCACCTGTAGCTCGCCGCGGCTCAAGGCGGGCTTTAGGATGTTGGCAGCATCTACGCTGCTGCCGGCGGCGCCAGCGCCGACCAACATGTGAACTTCATCAATAAAGAGAATCGAGCCGGACTGGATGATTTCTTCAATCACCTTCTTCAGCCGTTCCTCGAACTGGCCGCGATACATGGTGCCGGCGACCAGGCTGCCCACGTCCAGCATCAATAGGCGACGGTTGAGCAGCGGCTCAGGAACGTTTCCCTCGATAATGCGTTGGGCCAGCCCCTCGACGATGGCCGTCTTGCCCACGCCTGGCTCGCCGATGAGCGCCGGGTTGTTCTTGGTGCGGCGGCTCAGGATCTGGATCATACGCTCGATTTCGTTCTGGCGTCCGATCACCGGGTCGAGCTTACCCTCTTCCGCCGCCGCCGTCAGGTCATACCCCAATTGGTCAACCAGCGGCGTCTTGGATTCCTTCTTCTGCTTCTCCTTGGACTGTGCCTGGGTTTGCAGAATGTTACGCGCCGTTTGGGTTCGCACCCGGTCTAGGCTGATGCCCAGCCCACGTAAAACATTGACCGCGATGCCTTCCCCCTCGCGCACCAGGCCCAGGAGCAAATGCTCGGTGCCGATATAGTGGTGCCCCATCAGGCGCGCCTCGTCCACGGCCAGCTCGATGACCCGTTTTGTGCGCGGGGCCAACGTTGGCTTACCGAAGGGCGGGCGTTCGCCTCGACCCACCGTGCGCTCGACGGCACGGATCACCTGGCCCGGCTCCACACCCAGCTCGCGCAGCACCTTGACGGCTACCCCATTCTCCTCGCGCACCAAGCCCAGCAAGAGATGCTCGGTGCCGATATAGTTATGGTTGAGCCGCAAGGCCTCCTCTTGCGCCAGGGTGAGGACCCGCCGTGCGCGCTTTGTAAAACGGTCAAGTTTATCTGACATTGTTGTCATCCCCGAAGTAGTCTACACTCACCAAGTTCATCTGGCAGCCTCACCTTATCAAACCAGTCTGCTGGATGCCGTAACTAATGTTCCCCTTTGGTGAACCGCTCATAAGCGGGCGCCTATGAGCGGGTGAAGAAACGTACAGAGGACAGAAGAGGTGAGTCCAGCGTGTGTGTCTCTAGCTGTGTCGTATTGTAACGACTGGCAGATGGCTTTGTCAACCACCCAAATGACTAGGCTTTCCTGCCACGAAATCCGGAAAATTTACTAATCGGACACGACAAACGTCCTGTCCGAACCGCGCGGTCTCCCACAAACCGGGAGGCGCTGCGCCATTGCAGCCATCTATTGCTTACTTCAACCAGACGTTGGCGTGATGGTGAAGTGGAGGGCATGTCTCTTCTACGCAAGATAACCACGCAAGAAAGATGGCTACAGGACGCGCGGCCCAGCTCGCGTAGAAAATTACACCATGCTAATACGCAATGATAAGACGTAAAGTGGGGAGAAAAGGTTTCACCCGAACAAGCTTAGTATATCACAATATCCTGTTTGGCAATAAGGCAACAAGCTGTCGGCCGGGCGAGCGAGCGGCCTTCCGCTGCCTCAAGGCGCTGTTGTGATCCCTTCGCTCGGCCTACTGCGAATCAACCCAAGTTCTGAAGGGACTGTAACGGTTCTTGTAATACCTTTTGTAACGGAGCGACACCGGTTGGTTGCTGGTTTTCCCCTTTTGGCTCTGCCATACTGCTGCCCAGACGGTCAAAGCTGAAGGATGAGACATAAAAATCATAAAGGAGAAGGGGCCAGTGAACGGTCAGCGGATATCCAGCCAACTGCGGCAGCGTGTAGCCCAACACCGGTCGGGGGAACATCAAAAGCAACGAGGTGTGCTCATGCAGGGTATGCAAATGCGTAGGGTCGGGATGGCCCTGGCAGTGTGGTCTTTGCTCTGGTCTTTGATCTGGACGGCGGGCGTCATATTCCTCGCCGGCGGTGAGGCCCGCGCCCAGGATGCGGCGACCATGACCACCTATCTGCCGCTGGTAGGGGTCAAGATCGCGCCGGGCAACCACCCGCAGGACCCCGGCGACCCAAACAACCCCGGCGATCCAAATGATCCGGGCGACCCCAACGATCCAGGCGACCCGAACAATCCCGGTGACCCGAACGATCCAAATAATCCGGGCGATCCCAATGATCCCAACGACCCGAACAATCCGGGCGACCCCCAGCCGGTGCGCGCCACGGCTTTTGCCGACCCCAACTGGAAGACCAGCAGCGCCGCCATTCAGGTGGACGCCCAGGGCGGCATCCATATGGCCTATCACTACTATGAGGCCGCGACCACCGGCCAGACTTCGGCGGTCTACCGCTACTGTCCCGCCCAGTGTGAGCAGCCCGGCAACTGGCAGGAGGTCAAGCTGCTCAGCGCAGTTAACGAGGTGCAACTGGCGTTGACTTCCCAGGGCAAGCCCCGGCTGTTGATCCGCGCCGACGAGGCCGCAATCAACGGCAGGGAGTATTACTACGGCGAGTGTGATCAAGGTTGCGCCGATGCGGCCAACTGGCGCATCGTCCTGGTTTCGGTGACCGACCAAACCTCCCTGTGGGACATCTATGATGACAAGCAGCCCCAGCGTTCCTTTGCGCTCGACCCCCTGGACCGGCCGCGCTTTGTGCAGATCGACCGCAACTACCCCATTGAGCCGGACCGCATCGGCACCTTCTATATGTACTGCGATATGGATTGCAGCGACGCGGCCAACTGGCACGAAACGATGATCGGCATCTATGATACTGTGACCTACCTATATGAGCTGTTCGAGTACCCGGCGCTAACCTTTACCAGCCAGGGCCAGCCGCGCATCGCAGCAGGCTTCGTCGCCAACGGTGAGGAGGCCTTTCATCTCTATTATCTGGCCTGTGACGCCGGCTGTGAGGATACGAACAACTGGAGCCGCGTCAAGCTTTGGGAGCGAGGGCAGGGGGACAATCCCGGCTGGGACATCGCCGTGGACTCGCAAGACCGGCCGCGCATTGCCTTCTTCCCTGAATCTATGCAGGATGGCAGCGGCGAGCAGCTCTACTACGCCTGGTGTGACGGCAACTGTTTGGCCGCCGAGAGCTGGCAGCGGGTCAGTCTGGGGTTGGGCGCTAACGACGGCGCCGATCCGGACCTGCTCTTCACCGGCGATACGCCCTACATTGCCTATGTCGGCGGCGATGGCGAAGACATCAGCGTTGCTGCCTGTGAGCAAGGCAACTGTGGCGTCAAGGAGGGCTGGAAGGAGTATGTCCTCGACACCTGGCAGGCCCTGGAGACCGAATGGCCTGTCACGATTGCGCCCACCTGCTTAGGCGGTTTCTGGAGCACCTTAACCCCCAACCTGGTCTTCGACGCCAAGGGCAGCGTGCGGCTGGCTTATGACGCCACCTACTATGCCAAGTGTTGGTGGAACACCGATCACCAACGGTGGGAGGAGTGGTATCAGTTCTCGCTGATCCAGCGCTCGGTGCGGAGTGTGCTGATCACCGTGCCGTAAGCGGGAAAGACATATCCTTGCGAGCAGGCGGATTCCGTTCAATGCGCCTCAACGCAAGCGGGGGCGCGATGGGCGGAATCCGGCCTCCATTTGGAGTGTCATCGCGTAGGCGCCACATCCCTGCCGCACGTGTGTGTCATGCAAAAGCGCGCCGTGCGGTAAGGATACCGCACCTACAATTTAACGTTGCACAACAGGGTATGGCGCTGATTTTGCTAGAGCGCCACTTGGGGCTGTTTGGCAGGCCGATTTGACAAGGTTGGCCGCCAACCGGGGTATACTGGACGGCGCATCGTGTGACTGAGAGGAGCGGGTGATGGTGGACATGATTTCGGCCCGAATGCGGTGGGCGCTGGTGATGGTGGTGGTGATCGGTGCGGCGGCGTTGGGCA
>DATLZJ010000420.1:0-5486 GCA_035574055.1 Caldilineaceae bacterium | reverse complement strand
TGGACCGCGCCATTTTGGGGCTAACGCCGGTGACGCCGGGCGCCCAGCTCCGGGTCAGCGGCGGCTGGAATCGCCCGCCGTTGGAGCGGCGCATGACCGAAGCGCTCTTTACCCAGGCCCAGACACTGGGGCGCGCGCTAGGGTTGGCGCTGGCCGAAGGCGGCACGGGCGGCGGCAGCGACGGCAACTTCACCGGCGCGCTGGGCATTCCGACGCTGGATGGGCTAGGAGTGCCGGGCGCCGGCGCTCACGCCGACCATGAGCATATCGAGGTTGACCAGATACCGGGCCGGGCCGCCCTCCTGACTGCGCTGTTGTTGACGCTGTAATGAGCGCCTGGGATATGTTTCTAAAGCAACATTCTGGGACATAGTTGCGTCTAAATGAATAAGTAATAGACATACGCGGCATCGCCGCCCCCGTGGAACCGGAATTTGAATGGAGATACGGATCAAATTGGAGTGAGAACAAATCGGGAGGTAGCTATTAAAGGGCAATGGTTCAGGAATCAACTATGAATACAAGAGTATTATCTGGCAGATATCGTTTGCCAGGCCGTTTTTCAGGTAGTTCATTAATCTCCCGGCGGTTGCGCCCGTTGGCGATGGTAGCGGCGATCTGCGCCGGCGTGCTCCTTGCTGCCGGTTTGCCCGGCGGCCCCGGACATGTGCTGGCGCAGGGCGCTCAGGCGGTTTATGCCCTGCCGGGCACCCTGCGCCAGGCTGAAAACCAGCCCTTTGCCACCATTCTTGCCACCTTCGACGGCAACCAGTATGGCCTGGTTGGCGAGACGCCGGAGGTAGAGCAGGAGATTGTGCGGCTGCGCGACCTGGGGCCGACAGTGGTGGTGAAGGTCTGGGGTACGCTCTACCCGGCAGGGATTGCCGGCGGCTCAACCACGCCGGAGATTCTAGTGAAAAGTATCATCTCCGACAGCCCGACCGCGCCGACGCCTGCCCCTACTGAGGAACCTGCCCCCACCGAGGAGCCGCCCGCACCGACGCCGGTTGCGCCCACCCCCACAACCCCGTCCATCACAGTGACCGGCGCCGTCATCAATGTGCGCAGCGGCCCCGGCACGAACTATCCGGTGGTCTATAGCCTGACCGAAGGCAGCATCTGTACCATCGTCGGGCGCAATGCCGCCGCGACCTGGTGGCAAGTGACCTGCCCCAGCGGGGTGGCCGGGTGGGTCTACAATGAAATCGTGGCGGCGAGCGGCGATACCGGCAATGTGCCGGTCGTGGCGGTAGGGCCGCCGCCCCCGCCGCCGGTCTCCAGCGCAGCCTGGCGCGGTCTCTTTTATGCCAACCGTGACCTGGCCGGGGAGCCGGTCCAGGTGGCAGAGTTCAACGAGCTGAACTTCAACTGGGGAACCGGCGCGCCCATCTCCGGCGTTCCTGCCGATAATTTTTCGGCTCGCTTCGAGCGGGTGCTCTCCTTCCCCTCCGGCAACTATTTGATCCAGGTGACGGTAGATGATGGGGTGCGCGTCTATGTAGACCAGGCGGCGGTTATCGGCGATTACCGCGAGGGCGCGGCGCGCACGGTGAGCACCCAGCGCTTCCTGTCCGGCAGCCATACCTTCCGGGTCGAGTATATGGAGGCCGGCGGCAATGCTGTGCTCCAGTTTGCCGTCAGCCCGGTCACGACAGCCGGCGATTGGACCGCCAGCTACTTCACAAATCCCCAGTTGGCGGGCAGCCCGGCGCTGGTGCGCGGGGAGCCACGCGCCGCGGCCCCCGATTATCTACGCCTGGACTGGTACACCGGCTCGCCCGCAGCCGGCGTTATCCCGGAGGACAACTGGTCGGCGCGTTGGGAAGGCGACTTCTATTTTGAAGGAGGCGACTACGCCTTCAATGCCGGTGTGGATGACGGCATCCGGCTCTACATTGACGGCATCCGGGTGCTCGATGCCTGGTCGCCCGGCTGGAATACGCCGAGCAACGTTTTTCGCAACCTGGGAGCGGGCAACCACCGCATTACCATCGAATATTACGATAATACCTATGTCGCTAATATTCGCGTCTGGTGGTATAGGGTCAACGCCCCTAGCGGCGGGGGTGGCAATGGCGATGATGGGCGCGAGCGCGATTAGAGGCCATTGGCTCGGCGCGTTCAAGGGGAGACCCGAGCCGAGGAGAGCTTGATGAAGAGAATCAGACAAGGATGGTGGGCCGGGCTGTTGCCCCTGATGTTGCTGCTGCTCGCCCTCACCCCGGCTGCCGCGCTGGCCGGAGCCGGAGCGCGCCCGGTTGGGCAGAATCCGGCGGTCAGCCAGCCGGTCTATGCTTTGCCCGGCACGCTGCGCCCCGCCCAAAACCAGCGCTTTAGCACCTATCTGGTCACGTTCGATGGCGATCTCTATGGATTGGCGGGCGAGACGCCAACTGTGGAAAGCCAGATCGTCCAATATCGGGAGATGGGGCCGAATGTGGAGGTCAAGGTGTGGGGCCGGCTTTACCCGGAGGGCCGCACCGGCCCCATTCCGGAAATCGTGGTGTCGAGCATCTTGCCCATCAGCGGCGCGCCGGCGACGCCGACCCCAACTCCCACGCCGACCCGCGCCGCGCCCACCATCTATGTGCGCGTCCAGGCGCTCAATGTGCGCAGCGGGCCGGATGTGGGCTACCCGCGCATCGGCGGCATCCAGTTTGGCGATGTCTGCGAGATCATCGGGCGCAACGCGCAGCGCACCTGGTGGCAAGTGCGCTGTCCCAACGGGCTGATTGGCTGGGTCTCCGCCAATTTTGTCCTGACCAGCGGCAACACCGGCGCCGTGCCTGTGGTCGAGACGCCCCCACCCCCGCCGCCGACGCCGACGCCTGTGCCGCCGCCGCCCACCTCCTTTACCAACTGGAAGGCCTCGTTCTATACCAACCGAGACCTAGCCGGCTCGCCGGCCTTGATCCAGGATGTGCGGGCCATCAACTTTAACTGGGGCCGGGACGCTCCGGCCAGCAACATTCCGGCGGACAACTTCTCGGCGCGCTTCGAGCGCACCATCAACTTCCCCACCGCCGCCTATGAATTGGCGGCCCAGGTGGACGACGGCGTGCGGGTCTATGTGGACAACCGACTGGTCATTGACAGTTGGCAGATTGGCTCCTCCCGGCGGTTGAGCGCCCAGCGTCTGCTGTCGGGCAACCACTACATCCGCGTGGATTACTTCGAGGCGGGCGGCGATGCCCTGATCCAGTTCGGCTATGATGTGGTGCGTACCTCTAGCGACTGGGAGGTACGCTACTACAACAATATCAGCCTGAGCGGCAACCCTGTTTTGAACCGCGGCGAGCCGCGCGGCCACTACCCGCTTGACTACAACTGGGGCGCCGGCTCGCCTGCCCCCGGTGTGGTGGACGCCGACGAGTGGTCGGGCCACTGGGTAGGCATCTTCGACTTTGAGGGCGGCGACTATGACTTTTCGGCTATTGCCGATGACGGCGTGCGCGTCTATATTGACGGCATCCGGGTCATTGACGCCTGGTCCGACGGATATAAGGAGAGGTCCAACCGCTTCTATGGCATTGGCGCCGGTCGCCATGAGGTACGGGTCGAGTTCTACGAGCGTTTTGGCGGGGCGGCGCTGCGCGTCTGGTGGTCGCGCATCAACACCTCCGGCGGTGGGCGCCCGCGCGACGAGTAGCCGGTGTTGCTATTCCGGTCGCGGGGGCGCGGCGGCAAAGATGCGGTTGAGGATCTCGGCGCGCTCGTCGGGCGTTGTCCAGCGGGGCTGGGCATAATTCTCAAGCACGGCGGTCAGAATCTCGGTGTTGATCACCCGCCCGTCGTAGATGGTGTGGCGCGCCATCAACTCGGTGCGGGTCTCCCAGCTCCACATTTGGTCGAAGAAAAGATTGCCCAGCCCATAGGCGATGATACCCGGCCCGCCGGGGTCGTTTGCGCCATATGGCTCCATGGCCTGGGGCACATGGCTCTGCACACCGGTGACAATGTCTGCACCGGCGTCACGCAGCTCGCGGAACTCGATGACCTGCTGGGCGGTGGGCCAGGGGGTATATTCCTCCAGGTATTGCAGCTCCACCGAGACGATATCCACCTCGGCGGCCAGCTCCTCGACCATCGCCAGCACCCGCTCCTGATGCTCATAGTAGTAGCAAGCGCCCGGCTCCTCGTCGGTGACCCAAGCAGTTTCCGGCCCAAAGGCGAGAGCGGCGATGAAGGCAAAGGTGTTGCCGTTATGCTCCCAGCGCAACGGCGCGCACGCCTCGTCTACGGTCAGGCCGCTGCCGTAGATGGGGATGCCATGGTCACGGTACCATTGAAGCGACTCGCGCGCGCCGTCGCGGCCAAAGTCGTTGACGTGGTTGCCGCTCAACCCGACGATGTCTGTGCCGATGGCCTCCAGGGTCGCCCAATAGTCCGTATGGCTGCACAGCACCAGGTTGTTGAGGGTGTTGTTCACCACACAGTCGTCGAGGAAGGGCACCTCGTTGCTGACATGGGTGATGTCCGCCGCGGAGAGGGTACCGGAGATGATCTCGGCGGGATAGGTGTAGCCGTATTGTTCCATGGCGGCGGCTGTGCCGCGCGACATGGCGGTGACGCCGGTCATGATCAGGGTAGTCAGGCGGCTTGCGTCGCGGTTGGTCGCAGGGTCAATCAGTCCGTACAGCGCATCGGCCAGCAGTTCTGCGCCTTCCCCGCGCACGGCCAGCGCCACGGCCAGCGGGTACTCCTCTGGGACCAAGCGGTTGCTCAGCACGTTGGCGCCGTCCACGGTCAGCGCCTTGAAGCGGGGGTGCAGTTGGTCAAAGGGGATGATGGCGAGCGCGCCCGGGGTCGCCTCCAGCCGGGCCAGCAGTTCGTCCGTGGGTAGCTCTTCCACCGGGCCGGCTGCGCCAAGCACGGGCGCCAGCATCCGGGTTGCGCCGGCGGCGGCAAAGAGCGGTCCGCCTTCGCCACTCTGCCAGCGAAGCTGGAGCGCCTCTAGGGTAATGTCGTCGGGGATAGTCGCAAAGGGCGCGACGACCGCATAAAATCGCTCGGCCAGCCGGTGCTCGGCGGCGCGCAGGGCAAGCAGCTCAATGGTCGTGGCGGCGTTCTCGGCCTGGTCGAGCAGACGCAACGGGAAGGCCCCATTGGCTGCCTGCACCTGCTCGATCTGGTTGAGCCGGTCCAGCAGGGGAATGGACAATTCCTCCGGCAGCTCAGGCGCAACGGCCAGGGTCAGGGGGCCGTCCAGGCGAATGGGCCGGGGGGTAGGCAATGGCGTGGGTGTGGATGCCTGCGCCCACGGCGTTGGGGGAAAGGTGGGCCGGGGGGTGCGCGTCGAGAAGTAGGGCGCGGGCGGGACCGGCTGGGCCGGCAGCCCGGCCAGCGCCGGGTCTGTGCAGCCGCCGAGCGCCAGGGCGGCCAGGCACCAGATGGCCCACCACGCGAGCCAACGAGGAATCCGCTGCAACATGGGCGACATAGAAGGTCTTTTCTGTAGCAATCACTTTGACGATGGGCGCCTTGAC
>DATLZJ010000419.1:0-3458 GCA_035574055.1 Caldilineaceae bacterium | reverse complement strand
CCAAGCGGGCCGACATATCCACGGCGAAATTGGGGTAGCGGTCGAGACGAGCAGCGACCTCGTCCACGTCATACTCCAGGCTTGCCAGGTGTGCGCCGACGATCCGCAAGTTGGGGTGTTTTTCCAGGACGCGGTCGCGCGCCGCGATCAGCTCGGCATGGGAAGGCATGTCGGGCCGGTTGTACATGTGCCACTGCGGGTTATCGCGATAGTAGTTGTAGTGAGGGCCGGCGGGGTCCAGCGGCTGCCAGCAGGCCAGCGGCTCCGCGATATGCATGAGCAGGGTCCGGTCTGCGGCGGCAAGGTAGTCGAACACCGGGTCGAAGAGGGGGTCGTCTACCATCAGGCAACTGCCGTCGGCGCGGCGCACGCCCATGCCGATGTTCTTCCAGACCTTGCACGCTACCGCGCCCGCGGCGAAGTCCGCTTCCAGGCTGCGGATGGCCCGCTCGGCAAAGCCGATATCGCCGGGGATAGGAAGGTCGAAGCTGGTACACCAGGCGAAGCGGTCTGGCCGCTGCTCGGTCATGCTCCGGTAAAGATCGGCTTGAGGGTGCCAGGGCGTAGCTTCGTCGTGGACAAAGCAGATATTGAGCAGCTTGAGGTCAAGCTCGTCCAACAGGCCGAGGAACTCAGGAGCGTCGTCGGCATAGTGGATATGGGCGTCAATGATCATGGTTTTTCTCCGGTGGTTGGTAGCACTTTGGGCTAGTAGCTGGCGGCCGGTAGCCTCCAGAGGAGAGAGTAGGCCGTCGTTTCTCTGGGCCATCAGCCACAAGCCACCAGCTAAGAGTCGTCCAGGCCAACCTCGTCCAGCGGGTGGGGGATGAGAAGGTCATCCCGCCAGCGTTTGCGAAAAGAGGGCCGCACCAGGGCCTCGGGCGACTGGAGGGTCAACCCGCCATCTGCGGTCAGGACGATGCCAGTGATAAAGGAGGCCTCATCGGAGGCGAGAAAGAGGGCTGCATTGGCGATCTCCTCAGGTCTGCCATAGCGGCCCAGGGGATAGCAGTCACGCGAGAGCCGGTCTTCCAGCGGGTCACGCGCCAGACGCTCCTGCTCTCGCTCGCCGACGATCTGGCCGGGCGCGATGGCGTTACAGCGGATGCCATCCCGGCCATAGTCGAGCGCGATGCTGCGGGTGAGGGCGTTTAACCCGCCCTTGGCCGCGCCGTAGAGGCCGAAGAGGGGATTGGTGATGGCAGCGTTGACGGTGGAGATGAAGACAATCGCGCCGCCGCCCTGTTTGATCATCTCAGGGATGCAGTGCTTGGCGCCCAGCCAGGGGCCGCCCAACGTCACGGCCAGCCCGTAGTTCCATTCCTCCTGGGTGAACTCGGCCGCGCGCTTCAGATAGGTGTGGGCGGCGTTATGCACCAAAATGTCAAGACGCCCGTAGCTCTCCAGCGCAGCGCGCACCATCGCCTGCCAGGTGGCAGCCTCGGCGACATCGCCCATGACCGTAACGGCGTCGCTGCCTGCCTCACGGACATAGGTTGCGGTCTGCTCCAGCTTTTCGGCGCGCCCGCGCGTGTTGATGACGACTTTGGCCCCCTCTTGGGCAAAGCGTAGGGCTGTGGCTGCGCCAATGCCCCCCCAGGCGGCGCCGGCAATGATGGCTACCTTGTCGCGTAATCTCATGCTTTCTCCCTGCTCAAGCCCCTATCAGACATGAGGCGATGACTCAAGCGTGAGCGACCTCGCACGTGGATGCAGGTCCGGAACATCACAAAGTGGAATGATACACGAAATCGCCGGCTTGGCACATTCCAAGCCGGCGCACATGCGCCCGTCAGGCGCTGCTCCTGTTTGACAGTCAAAACCGTCTGGGGTACAGTGGAGGGGAGATCAGAGCCTGATCCATCAACAGCGATAACTCCCCATTGTGCGATCCGGTGCTTCCCCTACATTAGACTTATCGAATGAATCCGCCTGTTGAAACCCAGCTACTCAGCGAGCTGTTTGCCGCGGGCAAGAAGGGAGATGGGTATGGAAGTCGCGCCGGGTATTCACCGCATCACCGCCCCGTTGGGTGACCGGTTTGTCTGCCTCTATCTTCTGACCGGCGATGAGAGCGCCCTCTTGGTGGACACCGGTATTGATGAGACGCCGCGCGCTTATCTGCTGCCTTATCTGGATCAGATCGGGCTTGAGCCGGGGTCCATCCGCTATGTGCTCAACAGCCATGCCGACTATGATCACACCGCGGGCAATGGCGCCATGCGCGAGCTGGCCCCAAGCGCCTGCTTCCTCTGCCATGCGCTAGACTTGGCAATGGTGGAAGAGATGGAGCGGATCATCCGTGAGCGTTATGATGAGTTGGGACCGGAGCATGGTTTCTATGAAAGCGAGAGCGCCAAGGCGGCCATGCGCGCCACGTCGCGTACCACCCCCATTGACATTGCCCTGCAAGGGGGCGAGTCCATCCGGCTGGGATCGAGCTGGCGGGTCGAGGTCTGGCATACGCCGGGGCATAGTCGCGGCCATGTCACCGTCTATGACCCGCGCAGCCGCAGCTTGATCATATGCGATGCGGCGCTCTATCACGCGGTGCTGCGCGGCGATGGCAGCCCTGCATTTCCGCCCACTTACCGCTATGTGGATACCTACGAGGCGACGCTGCAACGGCTCCAGGCGACACAGGCAGAATGGTTGTTGACGAGCCATTATCCCGTCTATGACCGGATGGGCGCGCAAGAGTTCTTGGCCGAAAGTCGGGCCTTTGTCGCGCGGGTGGACCGGGCGCTGGAGGCGGCGCTGGCGGCGGCGCAGGGGCCGCGCACGCTCAGGCAGTTGGTGGAGGAGCTGGGGCCACAGCTTGGCGCATGGCCGGAGGCGGCTAATCCGGCCCTCTCCCAACCCCTCATTGGGCATCTCGAGCGATGGCTGGCCGCCGGTCGCGTGCGGCAGGAGCGCCAGGCCGGGTTGCCGGCTTATGTACTGGCGAGGTAATTAGCAACCCCTTTTGCGTGTTGTGACGGCATGGGGTACCATAGTCCCGGCTTCTCCAAAGTGGTCTTCTCCAAGTATCTGGGTGTATGGGCAGTCGCTGAAGTGTCTTGGCTTACTGGGTTGGGGGCAGGCTGACCTTGGAACAACTGCCACGCCGGAGCAGAGCAACGGGCGCCAGGTCAGCCCTATGCCTGCCGCTGCAACGGATAGTTACGTTCCTCCTGGGCGCCGCGATGTTGTCGGGCCTTTCGTTCAGCATCGCCGGGTGTGGCGTCTTTAGTCGCGAGCGCCCGACCCGCACGCCGGTGCCCACCTTCACGCCGACGCCGTTTGTGGCCGGCGCGGCGCAACCGGCGAATACACCCGCCCAGACGCCGGTCGGCGAGGCAACGCCGGTCGTGCAGATGGCGCCGCCTACCTCGACCGACACCCCGCTGCCCCCGCCGCCGACAGATACCCCGACGCCTGTACCGCCAACACCTACGCCGACAGTCCCTGCTACGGCG
>DATLZJ010000418.1:0-2254 GCA_035574055.1 Caldilineaceae bacterium | reverse complement strand
CCAGCACCGTCTCTATCGTGATCATAGCACACGCCTAGATACCATGCGCCTCGATGGCGGGCGCCTTGATAGGGGCGCCTGAATAATATGACGATGTGCGGGCAATTTGAGTGCGGTGGAATCTTGCCGCGCCGGTCATTGCCTCGCTTAGAAAAATATAGGGCCGAGCGCCGAAAATGGCTGGGCGCTCCGGCCCGGCGGACGCGGGCCAAGAGGGCGGCAAAGGCGGGTCGCTCCAAGAATGTCGCCGGCACGCGCGCAAGACTTGCAGTGTGGCGACGCCGACTGCCATCTTCAGCCATCGTTGACGCAACGTTCCCCCTCTGTGTGCGCTGTTGGAAAACCACAGAGAAGGGTTGGGCGTGTTGGTTGCTGTCCTCGGTCTGGACGGCTTGAGCTTGACGTTCGATTGACTGGCTGCTATAGTGTCGGGGCGTCTGCGCCTGTATAGACGCACCGCACCTAGCCGATAGTATACACACAAAGCAGAATTCCTGTAAACACAACTCTTTGTGTGCGAAAGTTCTACTCGCCGGCAATAAAATCTGTTCGGGTCGCCCATGCCCGGATTCCAGAAGGATAACGCCGTATGGCGCCGGTTCCGACCTCTACCAAGCAACCAAGCAACACATCGCCAGGCCGCGCATCGCCAGGCGGACGCGTCTATGATCTGATCGTCGTGGGCGCGGGCGGCATGGGCAGCGCCGCGGCCTACCACGCCGCCCGCGCCGGGCGGCGGGTGCTCCTGGTCGAGCAGTTCCAGATCGGCCACACGCGCGGCAGCAGCCACGGCGGCAGCCGGATCATTCGCTACACCCACGATACTACCGATTATGCCGCGCAAATGCCAGCTACCTTCCAACTCTGGGCAGAGTTGGAGCGGGCCAGCGGCGCGCGGCTGCTGCAATTGACCGGCGGCCTCTACTTAGGAGCAGCGGACGACCCCTGGCTGGCCGCCTGCCAAAGCGCCTTGAGCGCGCTGGACTTTCCGTACCAGCACATGGAACCCGCCGAGCTGCGCCAAGCCTACCCGCAGTTCCGCCTGCCGGATGGCTGGCATGGCCTCTATCAAGCCAATACCGGCATTCTGGCGGCCAGTCGCTGCGTTGAGACGATGGTCGCCCAGGCGGTCAAGCATGGCGCCGAGTTGCGCGAGCAGACCCAGGTGAGCGCCGTGCGTCCTGACGGCGATGGGGTGGCCGTGGCCCTGACCAGCGGCGAGACTCTCCTTGCGCACCGCGCCGTCATCGCCGCCGGCCCCTGGGCGCAGCGGCTGCTGCGCGACCTGCTTCCCTTTGCCGTGCCTCTGCGTGTGACCCACCAGCAGGTGGCCTATTTCCCGGCGCGCGACCCGGCCGCCTTTGCCGTGGGCGTCTTTCCCATCTTCATCGCCTCCTTGCTCCCCCATTTCTACGGCTTTCCCATTTGGGAGCGGCCCGGCGCGCTCAAGCTGGCCGTGGAGCAGACCACGCGCGTGGTGGACCCCGACGCCGAGCGCACGATAGACGAGGCGCTTCTGGCCGACCTTGCCGCGCTAGTTGTGGCTCATTTGCCGGATGTGGACCCCACGCCGGTTCATGTGGAACCCTGTCTTTACACCGAGACGCCCACCCGCGACTTTATCATTGACCGCCACCCGCAATACCCGCAGATCGTCATCGCCGCCGGTTTTAGCGGTCGCGGCTTCAAGCATACCATCGCCATCGGCCAGCTTCTAAATGACCTGGCCTATAGCGAGCCGGGCGTCTACGCCAGCCCTTTCTGGCTGGAGCGTTACCGTCTGACCCGCTTTGTCGAGGCGTCGGCCCTGTAAAGCGCGCCCGTTTGATGGCGCCTGTTGGATAGTACCCGTTTGACAGCACAATGACACGCGAGCAACTGAACCGAGTGAGCCAGGCGGAGAAGGCCCCCGCTGTTTCCACCGTCAAGACCCAAGTTTTACCCCTGTCCGACCCAGCAGCCCAGGCTACAGCCCTGGCGCTGTTGGCTGCTGAGGAGATCATTGTCGCGCCCACCGATACCGTTTATGGCGTCATGTGCCGCTATGACAGCCCCACCGCGATTGCCCGGCTCTATGCCGCCAAGGACCGCCCGCCGGTCAAGGCCATTCCGGTGCTGATCGGCGACGCCGCCCAGCTTGAGCGGCTGGTGCAGTGGCCGCTGCCGCCGGGCGCACATGAGCTGATGGCGCGCTTCTGGCCGGGCGCGCTGACTTTGGTGCTGCCGGCTTTGCCTCACCTGCCTGACATTCTGA
>DATLZJ010000417.1:0-3300 GCA_035574055.1 Caldilineaceae bacterium | reverse complement strand
CGTCTTTGCGGTGCTGCTCTCCACGATCATGCTGCCTTGGGCCGTGACGATGATCCCGCGCTATATTCTATTCAAGACACTCGGCTGGCTCGACACACCCTTGCCGCTCATCGTGCCCGATTGGTTCGGGGGCGGCGCGTTCAACATCTTTCTATTGCGCCAGTTCTTCCGCACCATCCCGCGCGATTTCACCGACGCCGCGCGCATAGACGGGGCAGGCGAGTTTGGCATCTACTGGCGCGTCGTCCTGCCGTTGATCAAGCCGGCCCTGATCGCAGTCGCCATCTTTATGTTCTTGTACCATTGGAACGACTTCCTAGGGCCACTGATCTATCTGACCTCTCCTGAAAAATACACCATCTCCCTTGGGCTGGCCTCGTTCAAGGGTCTTTACACGACCCAGTGGCACTATTTGATGGCTGCGTCAACCGCTACTATCATGCCTGTATTGATCCTATTCTTTCTTGCACAACGCTATTTCATCCAGGGGATCGTGATGTCCGGGATCAAAGGATGACGCGCTGGGGTAGGAGCGCAACGCTGCTAGAGGCTCGCTCACCGACGGCTACGCATGGCTAGGGTAGAATCTAGGGCAAATCTAGGACAGTAGAGTCTACCTGAGCGATGACTGTAGCGATGCTCATAGAATCACTGCACGGCCAAAACGAAAGAGACCATTCATGACCAAACAGGCTATCGGCAAACTCGATAAGTTCACCGCCGTCACCAATCGTGACCACGCGAACCAGTTCGACTGGGGCGCCATCCAGTGGCTGGTCAGCGGCGACCTGATGGACGGGGCAAACATTACCTTTGGCTTTGTCGAAATCGAGCCGGGACGCAAAAACCCCCGCCATTACCACCCCAACAGCGATGAGGTGCTCTACCTCATTGAAGGTGAGCTGAGACACACGGTTGGTGAGAACATCTATCATCTGACCGCCGGCACCGCGATCTTCATCCCACAGCAGGCCCCACACGACGCCTTCAATCCGGGGAGCAAGACGGCGCGCATGGTCGTCGCCTACCCGACCGGAGACCGCCAGATGGTCCCGTTGGAGGCGGGCGAGGACGAATGACCCTCAATCACCTTTCCGGCTAGCCGATCGGTATCTGTATAACCTCAACGCGCACTACATTAACGGATTAACGGCCATCCGCCTTGCATCAAGCGATGTCATGAAAGGAGCCAGTCCCACCATGCCTAAGACCGTCGTCCTCACCGGCGCGCTGGACACCAAAGGCGCAGAGTACGCCTTTGTTAAGGAGTTGATCGAGCAACAGGGGGTGCAGACCCTGGTGGTTGATTTCGGCATTATGGGCGAGCCGGCCTTTACGCCGGACATCTCTCGCCAGGAGGTGCTGCAAGCCGGCGGCGGCGACCCGGCCTATCTCGCCTCCGGCGACCATAAAGATGAGGCGATGGCGACGGCAGCCGCCGGATTGGCTGTGATCGTGCGGCGGCTCTATGACGAAGGCCGGCTCGACGGTATCCTGGCGATGGGCGGCACCGGCGGCACGTCGGTGGCGACCGCAGCCATGCGCACCCTGCCGGTGGGGGTGCCCAAGGTCATGGTCTCCACCGTGGGCGGCGGCGACGTCAGCGCCTACAGTGGGGCCAAGGATATTACCTTCATCCCCTCCATCGTGGATGTTTCCGGCCTCAACCGCATCAGCCGCGCCATCTTTGCCAACGCCGCCGGCGCGATTGCCGGTATGGTCCAGGTCGAGCCTCCCCCGGCGACCGAAGACAGGCCGCTGGTCACCGCCTCCATGTTCGGCAACACCACTGCCTGTGTGGACCGCGCCCGCAAACGGATGGAGGAGGCAGGCTATGAGGTGCTGGTCTTTCACGCCACCGGCGCGGGCGGGCGCACCATGGAGAGCCTGATCACCGACGGGTACATCACCGCCAGCATGGACATCACCACCACCGAGCTGGCCGACTATGTATGTGGCGGGGTCTTCAGCGCGGGCGCCGAACGAGGGATGGCTGCCTCACGCGCCGGCATCCCCGCCGTATTGGTCCCCGGCTGTGTGGATATGGCGAACTTCTGGGGCATCGAGACGGTGCCGGAGAAATACCGGGGGCGCAACCTTTACCAGTGGAACCCCAACATCACGCTACTGCGTACCAATGTGGAGGAGAACCAGACGATAGGGGAAATGCTGGCGGCAGCGGCCAACGCCGCCACCGCGCCGGTGGCGATCCTGCTGCCCCTCAAGGGCGTCTCCATGCTGGACAGCCCCGGCGGTCGCTTCTGGGACCCCGAAGCCGACCGCGCCTGCTACGACGCCATCAAGCGCAATCTGCGCGAGGGCATCCCGGTCTATGAGTTGGACTACAACATCAACGACCCGGAGTTCGCCGATGCCATCGCCGGCGCCCTGCTTGATCTCTGCAGATCGTCTAGCAATGCATCGAAATCCTCGGCCAACTGAGCATAACCTGGGGCCTAGGCTTGCCTTTATCAGGCGATAAAGGCGAGCCGGCGGCTTCTCACGCTGCTCAACTGACTACTCGATTGGTAGAGAGTAACCCCGTTCTTACCGGCTAAGGAGAGGCAGGTATAGCCCTTGCGGAAAAGGCTCCATTTCCTCCTCCGGCACTGCCTCCTCCTCGGTCCAGATGTGAAGCGCCGCCGGGTCGGCCGGCGACAATGACGGAGGCGGCGCCTGGGCGCCAGGGGCAGCGCCGATATAGGACTGGCGCCGCGACTCAAAGGCATCGAAGTAGTAGACGCCGCCCGTGCCGCTGTCAATCCCGGCCACCGCACCCAAACGCACGCGGTCAATGCGCCGGGTGTCGTTGTCCACCCCGGTGATCTCGGCGTGTTGGACGCCATCGAGCCACACGCTGAGCGCGCCGTCGTTGGCGCCTGGCGCGGTCGCCGCCTGCCAATCAAGCTCGACAACATGGGGCGCATCGCTGAGGGTGGCCCAACTGCTGTTGCGCCACGTGTTGCCGTCATCGCGCAAGGCTGCCCGCAGTTGATAGCTGTTGTTGGCAAAGCTCAACTGCACCCGCAGCACCGCTGTGAAGCTGCCGCTGTAGCCATAGAAGAGGTAGTGGTTGTCGCCGTTGGCCATGGTGATGGAGTTGGGGTCGAAGTAGAAGCGGACGCGGTAGCGCCGCTCGGCAGCAGACGTGCTGTCAGTGTAGATAGCGAGGCTGTCATCAATCACCGCCTGCAGCCCGTTGCTGCCCACCAACGCTGCCGCCGGGCTGACGCTGAGGTCGCCGCCATCGCTTCGGTTGGCCGACCATGCAGAGAGGTTGCCCGACTCAAAGCCATCGGC
>DATLZJ010000416.1:0-2398 GCA_035574055.1 Caldilineaceae bacterium | reverse complement strand
CGGCAGAGCAGCCCGCGCCGGCGCCGGTCCAGCCGGTCGCGGAGGTGCCGTCCATTGTGCGCGAGACGGCCCGGCCCGACCCCTCGCGCGCCGAGCGCGAATTCTATACCGATGTGCGCTTTCCCCAGCAGGTGCGGGTGGGCGATGAGCTGCCGCTGATCGTGCGGCTGACCCGCGCCCCCTATGCCGCCTCGCGCGTGACCGGCGAGGTAGGCCTGGACTTCGACCGGCCCGACAAGCCTGAATATGTCGAGGTAGTGGTGATCGCCGCCGGCTTCAATGAGGGCACCGCCACCTGGAACCGCTCGATTGCCGTCTACAGCAACCGCGACTCCCAGCCGGCCATCTTCCTCCTGCGCGCCGGGCGCGAGCTGGGCGATAAGCGGGTGACCATTGACTTTTACCACAAGGACCGTTACCTAGGCAGCGCCGCCTTTGTAACGCGGGTGGTGGAGCAGACGCCTCCCGCCGTGGCCGGCGTGACGGTGGACACCGTTGGGCTGGTGGCGCGCTTTTTGGAGACGCCGCCGCCGCCTGCCGATTTGGAACTGCGCATCGTGCGCGGGGGCAGCGACAACATTCTCAGCTTCATGCTCCACTCGACCAAGCCAGGCATCGGCTATCACTGGCGGCCTATGGGCCAGGTGCGCCTCAACGCCGCCAACCCCCAGGCATACCTACAGACCATCTTCGCCCATCTGAGCCAGGTGGCGGCCAAGCCCGCAGACCGCCTCAGCGAGGCCGACGCCCAGGTGGACCAGGGACAGTTGGACGCCATCGGCCAGCAGCTTTTCCATGAGCTGTTCCCCGCCGAGCTACAGCATGAATATTGGACCCGCATCCACCCCCGCCGCAAAGACGCCTCCAACCCGAAAGGCTCCATCGCCACGCTGCTGATCACCAGCGACGAGCCGTGGATCCCCTGGGAGATGGTCAAGCCCTATCTGGTTCACCCCGACACCGGCCAGATCGAGAGCGATGGCTTCCTCTCCGAGACCTTCCAGGTCGCCCGCTGGCTGGCGGGGCGCAGCCCGGCAGAAGCGGTGCAGGTCCAGCGGGCCGGCTTCGTCGTGAGCGGCCATGACCTCGTCTACACCGAACGGGAGGAGGCCTATTTCCGTGACCTGACGGCCCGCCAGGTCGAGGTGGTCGGGCCGCTGCGCCAGGCGGCGGAGGTGCGCAAGCTGGCCCAGGAGGGCAGCGTGCAACTGCTTCACTTCGCCGCCCACGGGCGGTTGGACGCGTCCAACGCCAATCTCTCGCCCCTCTCGCTGGAGGATGGCCCGCTGACGCCCTACGATCTGGCCGGCGCACGGGTCGCAGGGCTACGTAGGGATCGCCCGCTGGTCTTCCTCAACGCCTGCCACACGGCGCGGCTCGCCTTTACACTGACCGGGCTGGGCGGTTGGGTCGAGCGCATGGTGGGCGACATCGGCGTCAGCGCCTTTGTGGGCACCCTCTGGGAGGTCAACGACCTGCTGGCCGCCGAATTTGCCATCCACTTCTACAACCGGCTGCTGGCCGGAGATACGCTCGGCCAGGCCTTCCACGCAGCCCGCTTGCAGATCCGCGACCGCCAGCCGGCCAACCCCACCTGGCTTGCCTATGTGCTTTATGGCGACCCCAACAGCATGGTGCGCTGGGGCATAGGCGAGCCGGCTGCCGAGGAACCGATCGAGGAGACACCGATGGAGCCGCCGCTGCTGCCCGCGCCGGAGCCGCCATTGGATGTAGACGAGCTGCGCGCCATGCTGGAGGAATCCCTGGTCGGGCTGCTGCCGGAGCTGATCCGGGTGGGCATCCCCGACGCCGTCGCCGAGGCCATCCAGCGGTTGCGCGAGCAGCCCGAACGGAACCGGAACGGCGCGCACACCCCCGCTACCCAGGAGGCGCCATCTGAGCCGGCAGGCGCCGAGCCGCCGCCTGGGCCGGAGCCGCCCACGCCCCCACCCGCAGCCTCAACCGGCGGTGAGGGAGACCCCGGCGCAGCAGGCTAAGGGACGGCTGAAGGATAGCATTGGAAGGATAGGGCTGCATGACGACGCCGATGCGACAGCAGTATCTGTCGCTCAAAGCCCAATACCCCGATTGCATCCTCTTTTTCCGCTTGGGCGATTTTTACGAAACCTTTGACGAGGACGCCAAGACGGTGGCGCGCGTCTGCGATGTGGTGCTGACCAGCCGGCCCGTGGGCAACGACCAGCGCGTGCCCCTGGCCGGCGTGCCCTATCACAGCGTGGACGGCTATGTGGCGCGGCTGATCGAGGCCGGCTACCGCGTGGCGATTGCCGAGCAGATGACCGAGCCGGGCCGCGGGCTGGTGGAGCGGGAGATCACGCGCGTCGTCACCAAAGGCACCATCGTCGAGCCGGGGATGCTGGACGAAAAGCGTAACAAC
>DATLZJ010000415.1:0-8517 GCA_035574055.1 Caldilineaceae bacterium | reverse complement strand
TGGCCGATCTGCTCCAGTCCCAGGGCGAACAGATCGCCGCCATCCTGGTCGAGATCATCCCCCACAACATCGGCTGTGTCCTGCCCCGCCCCGACTTTTTGGCCGCGCTGCGCGACCTGACCACCCGCTACGGCGCGCTGCTCATCTTTGACGAGGTGATCACCGGCTTCCGTCACGACCTGGGCGGCTATCAGCGGCTGGCCGGCGTCACCCCCGACCTCAGCACCTTTGCCAAAGCGATGGCAAACGGCTACCCCATCGCCGCGGTCGCCGGTCGCGCCGAGTACATGGAACGGTTCGCGCCGGGCGGCGGCGTCTTCTTTGCCGGCACCTACAACGGCCACCCTGTGGGCGTTGCCGCCGCGCTGGCCACCATCGCCGCCTTAGCCGATGGCGAGGTCCACCGGCGCTGCTTTGCCCTGGCCGAACGAGCCGCTAATGGCCTGCAGGCCATAGCCGCCGAACTAGGCATCACCATGAGCGTCGCTCGCTTCGGTTCGGTCTTTGTGCCCTACTTTATGGAAGGGCCAATCGAGAGCTACACCGACCTGTTGCGCAACGATACCGCGCGCGACCTCTGGTTCCGCCAGCGCATGTGTGAGCGGGGCATCTTCATGCTGCCTACGGCGCTCAAACGCAACCACGTCAGCGCCGCCCACACCGAAGCCGATATAGACCGCACCCTGGAGACGGCGCGCGACCTGCTCAGGCAAATGCCCGCCAACCCATAGCCAGACTCGCCGCCAGCACGTAGGGGGATGCAGCAAAAACGGGCGGTAGATGCCAGGGCGCCCCGACATGTGACCGGGGCGCCCTGCTGTTCTCCATCGTGCGCCGTCGCAGACCGTAAGCTGACGGATTAGCGGATCACCTCGTCCCACAGCCACGACCAGAAAGCCCCCCAGCCGGACTCGGTTTCTTCGCTCGGCGCTGTCCCTTCGGCAGGCGCCGGTGTGGGTAGGGGTGCAACTGGCGTGGCGCTTGTCTGCGGAACCGGTTGCTGGCTCACCGCCGCCTCGGAGGTCGTGATGCGAATCGCCTGTCCCTCCGGCAGCACCACCACCATCTCCGGCGAAAGCGACAGCCAGGCGGCCATCGCCGGGTCCTGCGCCAGCGCAAAGTAAGCATCGCTGCCGAAGAGCACCCAGCTCAAGCCATACTCGCTGCGGTAGGCTGTGTCCACCCAGAACTCCAGCATCTCCCCCTGCGGGCCGGTGACCATGCCCTGGCGGACAAAGGTCTTGCCGGACACATAGCGCATCTGCTCGGCGTCTTCCACCGTGACGGCGGCTTGGAAGTCATTCTGCGCCTCGCTGGCCTCCACCGCGGGCGCGCCGCTGGCCGGCATCTCGGCCATACGCGCCGCCTCAGCAGCAGCATATGCCTCGGCAGCAGGCCGCATATCTGCGGGTGCGCCAGCCGGCGCGCCTCCCCCCATACCGCCCTCGCCGCCCGGCATCGCCGGGACGCCCTCCGGCGCCATCACCGGCCCGGCCAGGTTCGGCTCCTCCACCAGATAGGCCGTGTACGGGGTGACGATCCCATATTGGAGGCTCAAGTCCACAATCGCATCCACCAGCTCAGGGTCCGGGCCATTGCGGCGAATCTCCTCCATCAGCACGCCGATCTTGCGGTTTGCCCAGATGCGAGCCACAAATGGCTCGCCGCCCGCTTGAACCAGCTCCTGGCCTGGGTATTCGACCACATAGGTCGCCTCATTTACTTCCCCGCGCAGGGTGACCGATGTCCTGCCGCCCTCTCGATAACGCCCCACCACCACAAGCTGCTCGCCGGCAAAGAGGTCGGGCAACGGGTACGGATACTGCTCATCAATCACCATCTCGCCGCCGAAGTCCACCGTCACATTGGTGAGCACCGGCGTCTGGATGCCCTGGTAAAACTGGCTGACCGCCTCATCAATTCGCTCTTCGGGCAGCACATAGCTGCTGCGCCCCCCTAGCTCATCGCTGAGGGTGTCAAGCAATTGAGTGTTGACATCGTACCCGACGCCGAAGGTAAAGAGGCGCAACGACGCTTGAGCCGGCGCATTGGTCCTGGCGTTCTCCAGAATCCGCCAGGGGTCGGTCTCCCCCTGGGTGGGTAGACCGTCGGTGAAGAAGAGCAGATAGGCGGGCCGCGCCGCCCCCTCGCCGGTTTGAAGCTGGGCCAAGCCCTCCAACAGCCCGCGGTTGATATCGGTAGAGCCGCCGGCCTGCAACCGGCTCACCCACACATGGGCGTCCGCCTTCGTCTCCGCGTTGACCGGCTGAAGCGCGCTGCTCCAGAGGCGGACGCCCGTGCTGAAGCTGATGATATTGAAGCGGTCCTCGGCGTTCAGGTGATCAATGATGTAATCCACCGCGCGCCGCGCCTGCTCCATCTTCTCGCCTTCCATGCTCCCCGACACATCAAGCACCACGACAATGTCTCTGGCAACAACCTCGGTCTCGCCGACATCGAGCTGGGGCGACGCCAATAGAACGAAAAAGCCATCCTCGCCGGCGGGCCGGTAGCTTAGGATATTGATGCCAATGGCCTCCTCCGATACACCCCAAAAGAGATCAAATGCCGGGTCTTGGGTGGCCGCCTTGCTCTGCATCGTCACGCGCGCCGACGTATCGCTCGTCCGTTCCACCCGCGCCTCGTGGTTCGGGCTATAGAGGGTGCGCAGGCCCGGCTGGTTGACCAGCTCGACCTCCAACGAAACCGGCGCCGCCGACCCCATCCCTGCGGGCTGGGCGCGCAGCGGGAAACGGAAGTGATACAGCCCCCCGCTCTGCTCAACCAGTTGGCTGTACTGGAACTGGACGGTGCGCGTCGCGCCCGGTGGAATCGGGAAGACATTCGTCTGGAACAGCCCTTGCCCAAGATACTGGAGCAATGCCGGGTCGCGCTGCTGGCGCACGATCTGTTCATAGATGGCTCTCGCCTCATCCGCGGGCAGCAGCCTCCCTTCCAAGACTTGGTCATCCACCCGCATCTGGAGGTCGCTCACCGCGGCGTTGGGCGGCAGGGGAAAGACAAAGCGCCCCTCTACCGTCTGGCCCGATTGGTTGCGGAAAAGCTGGGTAACACGCACTTGCGCGGCCGGCCCATCTACGTGGGCCTCCACGCGGTATTCTTCAATCTGGATAGGGCCGGGAACCGGCGGCCCCGGAGGAGGCGGCGGGAAGGGCGGGTCTATGATGATGTGCTGCGCCGCCACCGGCGCCGAAAACAACAACAAAAGCAGGATAGCCAAAGCCAATCGCCCGGAGGCTCGCGACAAGATGGTAGACATGGATGGCACCTCAAATGGCTGGTCTCGTCTGAAACCGAGTAGCTAGAGTCAACCTGCCCCCGGTGATCCAGCGGAGCAGGCGTTGTACACACAGTGGGCCCACCACTGTGACGCAGGCGCCATGAGGAATGTTCCACAATTTGACAAGCGCTCGCCCTGGGGCTATACTTGGGTTGCTTGCGGGCGTGGTGTAGTGGTAACATGCGTGCTTCCCAAGCACTCGTCACGGGTTCGAGTCCCGTCGCCCGCTCTCCATTGAGCTGTTCTCGTCGCAAATCGCGTTGCCAGGCTCGATGGCAGTTGCCTTTCCGGCTACCGATTGCAACTTATGCTGCAAAGCTAGCTGGTCAGGCAGCGCCCCTAAACCAGGGATCGGAACATGGCCCGTTCTAATGAGCGGGCCATGTTCTTGCTTATCGCCTGCCTCCCCCTCTCCAAACGAACTAAATCAGGGTTGACAGCACGATGGTAACGTAATACCATTTGGCAAACAGGGGGCATCGAACCTGCCTTCGCCGCTCTGTACAGCTCGCCCGGCTCGCAAGCTCCCCAGCTTCTTCCATGCCTGTTCGGGCGCACGTCGCTTTAGACACTCCGCTGAATTAATGCCGCGACCCAATCCGGCCAGGATAGGTACCAATGGTCGCCAATCGCTCCTTTTCATACCGGTTCGAGACCTTTTTGATCTACCTCGGGCTGACGGTCTTTGCCATCGTTGCCGTTCTCCCCTTTGCCCACACCATCGCGCGCTCATTTAGCGCAGAGGCCCCGATCCTCCGCGGGGAAGTCTACGTCTGGCCGGTCGGCTTCTCGTGGGACGCCTATGAGCGGCTCATTTCCGGCGGCATGTTTTGGCTGGCCTATCGCAACTCCTTTGTGATCACGATCTCCGCCACCCTCGTCCAGATGGTGATGACGGTCCTGTGCGCCTATCCACTGTCGCGCACCTACCTGCCCGGACGTAACCTCATCCTGGCCTTTATCATTTTCCAGTTGATCTTTCCACCCAATCTGATCCCCTTCTACCTGACCGTCAAGGGGCTGAATCTCATTGATAGCTGGTGGGCGCTCATCCTACCCTACGCCATCAACACATTTAACATGATTGTGCTCAAGAGCTACTTTCAGTCGCTTCCCCATGAGTTGGAAGAGTCGGCAGTCATGGATGGCGCCAACGACTTTCAGGTGCTCTATAACATCATTTTGCCGCTTTCGATGCCGGTCATCCTGACCTTGACGCTCTTCTACGCAATCGCCAACTGGAATCTCTTCTTACCTGCCATCTTCTTCATCACCGACGGCGCCAAGCAGCCACTTCAGGTCATCCTGCGCGACATGATCTGGTCAATGCAATTAGCGACCCAGACCGCCAGCGCCGACGACTATGAACGGCTGGCCGGTATGGAAGCATTGAAGGCAGCGAGTGTGCTGGTGGCCGCCATTCCCATGCTCATCGCCTACCCATTCTTCCAACGCTATTTCATCAAGGGCATCATGCTCGGCGCCATCAAGGGTTAACTGCGCTTTCCGAAACCTGCTCCTGGCCGAGCCGGCCATCCTGTTCACGGGTTCTTGCGATTCGCACTACTTTTTGCGCAACATCTCATGCTCCAAAGGGAGGCAACCACTATGGTCGAGCAACAGAAAGTCTCGCGTCGGACAGTGTTGCAGATGATGGGTTTTGGCAGCGCAGCAGCGCTTGTCGCCGCCTGTGTTCCGGCGACAGCGCCCCAGAGCGCCGCCGAGCAGCCACAAGCCGAAAAAAAGGTCATCTCCATCTCGCACATCGGTGGCGCCAGCGTTGAAGCCTCCGAGCAATCCCAGCGAATGCAGTTGTTGCGCGCCGCGTTTCCGGATATCGAGATCGTCAACCAGTGGGTCAGCTATGCCGGTTATCTTGAGAAGATCCCGCTCGCCATTGCCAGTGGCGATCTGGCCGACCTTCAGTTCTGCAACGCCTTCAACGATGTGCCCCTGATGATGGAGAACGAGATCATCATTGAGACCGGCCCGCTGCTGGAGGAGTACGGCCAAAATATCCTGGCTGTGACGCCGCCGCAAGCGTGGGACTCGACCATTTATGACGACAGACAGGTCGCGGTAGCGCATAATATCTATGACCTCAACATCTGGTGTGCTCAGTACCGAAAGGACTGGTTGGACAAGCTGGGCCTTCCGGTGCCGGAGACCATTGACGAGTACGGCGAAGTGCTGCGCGCCTTCACCCACGGCGATCCGGACGGCAACGGCGCCCAGGATACATGGGGCCGGCTGCTCTACAACACCATCCGCTTCGACGATGATTTCTTCCATGCATTTGGCGTCGCAGTGGGCCATCATATGAACGGCTTCTGGCGGCGTCGCGGCGACGCCCTGGCCCTCGATTGGGTTCAGCCGGGGATGAAGGAAGCGCTGGCATTTATGCGCCAACTCTGGGCAGACGGCGCCTTCCATCCCGACTCGATCAGCATTCCCCTCGGCCAGAAGGACAACGCCTTCCGAGCCGGTTTTGCGGGCAACGTCTACTCCTCCTGGAACAGCATTGACCTTGCTACGGAGGCCATCCAGGTGCATACGCCAGGCGGACAGATCATCGCCGGGCCAGCGCCAGAAGGCCCCGGCGGTCGCGGTTATACCGGCGAAGGCTGGCCGTGGGTCTTTGTGATTCCCACCACTGCCCAATGGCCTGCCGACTGTGTGCGCATCGTAGACTACTTCTTCCAGCCGGAGATCGCCGCCCAGATCATCTGTGACGGCCATCTCGGCGTCACCAATAAGGGGCTTAACGAGCAAGGTTGGTGCGTCGAGTTCTCCCGCGAGGAAAAGGCGGCCATGGGCGAGAAGTGGACCGACCTCCAGAACCAGGTACAGGACATTACGGTCTTCTGGGGCCTTTGGCTTCCAATCGGCACCTTGGGCCAAGTGGAACCATTCCCCACCTTCCCGCCCGATATGAAGAAGCATTTTGAGGACATGCTGGCCGCCAAATACTCGGAGAACGCGCTTGCTGCCAAGGAAATCTCACAGCAATACCTGCGGCTCACCGAGAAGAAGCGGCCGGTCCCGGCTGACAAAGAGTATTGGCCTGGCCTCCAAACTCGCTTCGCCGAGTTCATCTCCCAGGCTGTGGCCGGCACCATTGACTTGGACCAAGGTTGGGATGAATGGTTGAGCTACTTTGAAAACAACGGCGGTCCACTCATTACGGAGCAGGTCAACCAACTCTAGGCGGCTACCCAGCGCTGGGCGCTGATTGCGCTTGATACGCGGTCAGCGCCTCGCGCGGCTTGCTGCGCCCACAGACTCGAAAATTCTTTCTCAAAGGACATCTGCCGGTGGCGACCTCAACAGTCACTGCACGCGTGTACACCAAGAAACGAACCTATTGGCAGAACCTGGCCGTCCAACTCTGGAACCATCGCTACCTCTACTTGATGCTGCTTCCGCCAATCCTCTTCTTCCTGGTGTTTCGCTACTATCCCATGCTCGGCAATGTCATCGCCTTCAAGAAATTCCAGGCGGTCCACGGCATCTGGGATAGCCCGTGGGTGGGGTTCAAACACTTCCACGACCTCTTCACCGACCCTGTCTTTCTGCGCGTATTGCGCAACACGGTCTGGATTGCCTTTCTCAAGCTGCTGATCGTCTTTCCCGCGCCCATCTTGCTGGCGCTCTTTCTCAACGAGATCCACCATCTCTTCTATAAGCGCGTGTTGCAGACGGTGGTCTATGCGCCGCACTTTATGTCGTGGGTCATCTACGGCGCCATCCTCTATATCGTCCTTTCGCCCGCTAACGGCCTGATCAACAACATCCTTAACAACCTGGGATTTACGAAGATCCCCTTCTTCCAGGTCCCCGGTCTATTCGTCCCCATTGTCATCGCCTCGTCCATCCTGAAAGAAACCGGCTTCCTGGCTATTATCTATTTGGCTACCATCTCGGCCATTGATCCGACTCTGTATGAGGCAGCCATTATGGATGGAGCCAATCGCTGGCGCTTGATGTGGCATGTGACGCTACCGGGCCTCCGCGTCACCATCATCACCCTCTTTATTCTGCAGATTGGCTTTTTCCTCAACGTTGGCTTCGAGCAAATCTTCATCCTCCAGAACGCGATGGTGTTGACGACCGGCGACATCATTGAAACGTTCATCTATCGCGTCGGCATCCAGAAGGCTCGCTTTGACTTCACCACCGCCGCCGGCCTGTTCAACGGGCTGGTCGGTATGGTCATGGTTCTGCTGGCAGACCGTCTGGCAAAGCGTCTCGACCTGCCGGGAATCTTCTGATCGGGTTGATTCACCAACACATTTCACCAACATATCAACATATCCAACATATGTAGCATAGATTGAGATTGATATGCCCATGCGTCTACTGGATCGAGTCGCCATTGTCACGGGCGGTGCGCGCGGGATCGGCCGCGCCATTGTCAAATGCTTTGCCCAGGAAGGCGCGCGCGTCGTCATCGCCGACCTCGAATCCGAAGCCGCCGAAACCACCTGCCGCGAGGTTGCCGCAGCCGGCGGCGACGCCTTCTTTGTCCACACCGATGTCGGCGACCGCGGCCAGGTAGATGCGCTCATCGCGCAAACGGTGCAGCGTTATGCGCGCATTGACATCCTGGTCAACAACGCTGCGCTGCTCGGCGAAAACGGCCACTTTCTAGACGTGCCCGTAGAGACCTGGGAGCGGGTGATCCGCGTCAACCAATCCGGCGTCTTCCACTGTGCCCAGGCCGCCGCCCGCGTCATGGCGCGGGCGCGCCGCGGCAACATCATCAACATCTCCTCTGTCAATGGGCTGACGCCACAACCGCGCGCGGTCGCCTATGCCGCGGCCAAAGCAGCCGTCGAGTCTCTCACCAAATCTATGGCGATTGACCTGGCGCCCTATGGCATCCGCGTCAACGCCATCGCGCCCGGCCCCATCCAGTCCCACCAGCCGGATGACGCACCGCCCAGACCCACCGATCTCACCTTGTTGGGCCGCACCGGCTTGCCTGGCGAGATCGCCGCCGTCGCGCTCTTTCTCGCCTCCGACGAATCCAGCTACATCACCGGCGAGCGGATCGGCGTTGACGGCGGTAAGCTGCTCAACGCCTACCGCATCTACGGCATTGCGCGTCCTGAAATCAAGTAAAATCTGAAATCGGGTAGGGTCTCTCCAATCTCCTACCGTACCCATCCTCCAAACTAAGGGGAGCAACCACGTGGAAAAGAAGAAACGAATCG
>DATLZJ010000414.1:0-3141 GCA_035574055.1 Caldilineaceae bacterium | reverse complement strand
GGCGTGAAGTGGCGCTCTATCTGCCGGTGGTCGCGCCGCTGGACCCGACCCTGTCCATCGAGCCGGAGCTGCTGGCGCGGCTGCGCGCAGCCGCCGACCGTTATGCCTTTGACGAGGCCGCCGCGTTGGTCTCCGATGATCTGCTCAATCGCTTCGCCTTTGCCGGCACGCCGGAGCAGGTGGCGGAACAGGCGGCAGCCCTCTATGCCGCCGGCGCCACCCGCGTCGAGTTCGGCACCCCCCACGGCCTGACCCCCCAAGAGGGGATGCGGCTGCTCGGCGAGCGGGTTCTGCCCGCCTTAGGCGTCCGCGCCCTGTGACTTCCACCGGTACGGTACCGTTGCGCTGTCCATCCATGAGTCAGAACCTTTTCCTTGCCCGTATCGCGACGAATTAACGAACCATTTCTCCAGGAGCCATCCATGGAACACCCACGCCTCAACCAAGAGTCCGGTCGCCAAGCATCCGGCCAGCCGCTATCGTCTTTGAGCCGTCGCCGTTTTCTCCAGCTCTCCAGCCTCATCGGCGCAGGGGCAGCGAGCGGCCTGTTGTGGGGCTGCGCGCCTGCCCCTGCGCCTGCGCCCGGCGCAGCGCCTGACGCCGACGTGGTGGTGGAGGAGGCCGCCGAGGCCGCAGGCCCCACCGGTGAGCTGATCCTGGTGCAGGGCGTTGACGCCGAATCGCTGGACCCGCATGTCACCACCTCGGGCGCATCCAAAGGCATGATGTGGGCCATGTACGACCGGCTGCTGGAGCGCTCGCCCACCATGGAGATCATCCCCTGGTTGGCGACCTCCTATGCGATCATTGACGACACCACCTGGGAGTTCAAGCTGCGCGACGAGGTCTATTTCCACAACGGCGAAAAGTTCGGCGCGGAGCATGTACGCGACACCATCACCCGCTTCAAGGACCCCAACATCAAAAACGTCTACGCCGGCCAGTTGGCGCCGGTAACCGAGGTCGAGATCGTAGACCCGCTGACGGTGCGCATGAAGACCGACGGCCCCTTTGCCCTGCTAGCCGAGGTGCTGTCGGGCTACTGTGAGATCATGCCCAAGGCCATCACCAGCGGCGAGGTGGACCCCGCCCAGCAGGCCATCGGCACCGGCCCCTACAAGTTCGTTGAATGGACGCCAGGCGACCGGATGGTGATGGAGGCGGCGGACCAGCCCCACTTCTCCGGCCAGCCCAGGCTGCAACGGCTGGTCTGGCGACCGGTGGCCGAAGGGACCACCCGCGTCGTCGAGCTAAAGACCGGCCAGGCCCATATCATCACCAACGTAGACCCGGTGCAGGTGGCCGAGCTGGAGGCAGACCCGGCGACGCGGGTGATGACCTTCCGCAACCTTAGCTCACAAATTGTGGTGCTCAACCAGCTCAAGGTGGAGGCGTTCAAGGATGTGCGCGTGCGCCAGGCCATGAATTACGCCACCGATGTGGACACCATCATCAAGACCATTATGCAGGGGGCAGCCTACCGGCTGGCCGGCCCCTTCGGCCCCGGCATCCCCGGCCACGACCCCAACCTCCAGCCCTATGCCTATGACCCGGAGCGCGCTAGGTCCTTGCTGGCCGAGGCCGGCTATGCCGATGGTTTTGAGGTGACGCTGGTCTCGCCCAACGGGCGCTACCTGAACGATAAACTGGCGAGTGAGGCGATTGCCGGGATGTGGTCCGAGGTGGGCGTGCGCACGACGGTGCAGGTCATGGACTGGAGTCCCTTTGTCGAGGGAGTGTTGGGCAAGACCCATGACGCCTTCTTCTTCCTCCAGATCGGTGTGCCGCTGGACGCCAGCCTGAGCATCAATTTCGACTCGACCAAGCAGGGGGCCGCCTGGCAGGGCTACACCAACCCAGAAGCCGACCGCATTATCCAGGAGGCGATCACGGTCCTGGACGAGGCCGAGCGCAACGCCATGTACCAGCAGCTAGGCCAGATCCTCTATGACGAAGCGCCGTGGGTCTTCCTCTGGAATGCTCAGGGGATCATCGGCGTGCGCGAGGAGGTGCAGGGCTGGGAGCCGCACCAGGATGGGGTGCTTCACCTGCTGGATGTGCATTTGGCCGCGTAAGTTTTCCGGTTGGGGTGGGCGACGCCCACCCCAACCCTGTACAAGATGATGTCCCATTACCTTCTCACGCGCCTCCAACACCTGGTTTGGGTGCTGCTGGCCGTCAGTATTCTGGTCTTCTTGTTGATCTACCTCTCCGGCGACCCGGTGACGCTCTTGACGCCGCTAGACGCCAAGCCGGAGGATGTGGCGCGCATCCGCGCGCTCTATGGGCTGGACCGGCCCATTATCGTGCAGTACGGCAACTTCCTGCTCAAGGCGCTCCAGGGCGACCTGGGCGACTCATTTCGCTATGACCAGCCGGCGCTGGGGCTGGTGCTGGAAAAGCTGCCCGCCACCATCTGGCTGGCCCTCTTCTCGCTGGCGCTGACCATGCTGGTCGGCATCCCGTTGGGCATCTGGGCCGGCAGCCGTCCCAATAGCCTGGCCGATTGGACCGTCTCGGTGCTGACCTTTGTCGGCATCAGCATCCCCACCTTCTGGTTGGGCATCATGCTGATCCTGGTCTTTGCCGACCGGCTGCGCTGGCTGCCCTCGTCGGGGGTAGGGAGTTGGAAGCACATCCTCATGCCGGGGATTACTCTCTCGGTCTACAGCATTGGGCTGGTCTCCCGGCTGGTGCGCTCGACGTTGATAGACGCCATGCAGCAGGACTATGTACGGACGGCGCGCGCCAAGGGGCTGACCGAGCGAGTCGTCCTCTATCGCCACGCCCTGCGCAACACCCTCATCCTGACTGTCACCGTGCTGGGTTTGCAGTTGGGCGGGCTGCTCGGCGGGTCGGTTGTGGTGGAGTCGGTCTTCGCCTGGCCCGGCGTGGGCTGGCTCATGCTTCAGGGCATCCAGAATCGCGACCTGCCCTTGGTGCGGGCTGTGGTGCTGGTGGTCGGGCTGGCCTTTGTGCTGATCAACTTCACCGTAGACATTCTCTATAGCCGATTGGACCCGCGCATCCGTTATGACACTTGATCAAAGCACGATTGAGCCGGTCAAGGCAGAGCTGACAACGGTGGGAACGAGCCGGCCTACCCAGGATGCCCCAGTCTTAGGGGGCCAGGCGGAGCCG
>DATLZJ010000413.1:0-4155 GCA_035574055.1 Caldilineaceae bacterium | reverse complement strand
TGGCTGGCTCTATCGTGCTGAACTGCGCGCCGCCGGCCTGTTCGCGCCGCAATCGCTGGGATGGTTTGCAGTGGCGGCTCTCTTAGGGGGAACAATGGGGTTGGCGCGGCTGGATGCGCTGCCGCTGGCCGGTACGAGCTTGGGGCTGTGGCTGGCGCACCTCGGCGGCGATACTTATCCCGCCGGAAGCAGCAGCGAAGCGTTGCGCGATGCGGTGGGCATCGGGCAATATGGTCTGCTGTGGCCGTGGCTCCGGTTGGCCGTGGACCAGCCCTTTTTGCTTCTCGCGGGCCTAGCAGGCTTATGGCTCACCCTCAGGCGACAGCGCGCCGACCGGCGATGGCAACTCCTGCTGGCGGTGTGGCTGTGCGCCGCTCTCCTCTTGTGGCTGCTGCCGGGGCGCAGCCCCTATCTTCTGCCCATCGCCGGCTTCCCGCTCATGCTCTTCGCCGCCGGCTTCGTACAGGAACTGGTCCGGAGGGCGCCACAGGACATGCCCTGGCGCGAGGCGTTGGCAGTGGTAGCGACGTTGACCATTCTGGTCATTTCCGGTAGCTTTTGGGGCACGGCATTGGCGTCGAGCCGGGTCTATGATCCGGTCATGGCTCAGGCGACGGGCGTCATCTTCGCACTGGCGCTGGGCATCATTGTCGCCTATGCCTTCTGGTCCAACCGCCGCCATGCGTTGTGGCTAACTGCGGCCTTTGTGGCCGTCATGGCCGGTTTGCTGGTCATCCGCAGCGGCTGGCAGTTGAACCAGGTGAATGGCCCGCTCTATCTGTCGGGCTTTTTCAGCCGCTTCACCCATCCGGAGGTGCGGCTGCTCGTGGAAGATATTGAAACCCTCAGCGCGATCCGCACCGGCAATCCCCATGAACTGCCCGTCCAGGTGCAGGTAGCGAGCCAGACGGTCGGTTCGCTGACGCTCGCGGCGCGGCCTGATCCTGTTCTGGGCTGGTATCTACGCGCCATGCGCGAGCTGGTCTGGGCGCCGGCGCCAAGCGTCAGCGAACCGGGCGACGAGACAGCCCCCCAGCCGCTGGCAGTGACCTTAATAGGCGCCGGCTCCGCCATCGTGGCCGAGCCGGCGGGTGATAACAGCGACGAAGCGCCAATGCGCTATAATCTGCCGGAAGAGTACGCGGGCAGCGTCTACCATGTAGAGGCATGGTGGTTGCCGGAGATGCTTGTTCCGCCGGAGGCGAACACCGAGAGACCTGAAGCCGGTGGATTTGCCGCGGCGTGGACCGAGTGGGTACAGCCGGCCTTGCGGTGGTTGATTTACCGCAGGGCGCCGGCGCTGCCGCCGACCCGAGATGTGGCGCTGTGGGCGCCGCTCGGAGGATAGGGAGTGGGCAGTCGGGCGAGGAACGAGAAAATAAGAGAGAGGAAATAGAAAATAGCGCGGGGTGTGCAGATCCTCCTGTCTATCTCCTATCTGCTATTTTCTACTTCCTATCTACTCCCTACTGCCATTGTTAATAATGGAGGTGAGTCGCGCATGAGCGACAGGATGTTACAGTCGAGCAGTGTGGCGGAGCTGGCTGCCGAGCAGCTAGCAACCAGCCGGAGTTCGGTGCTGGACCGGTCGCTGGCGTCGCTGGTGCGAGTAAGCTGGGAGACCGTCGCCTGGACTCTGCTCTTTGTGGTGGGCGGTGTTGCGCGCTTCTATAACCTGGGTGTGCGCGCCATGAGCCATGACGAGAGCCTGCACGCGCTCTATTCTTATTACCTATACAACCAGGGCGATTACCAGCATAACCCGATGATGCATGGGCCGCTCCTGTTCCATGTCAACGCGCTGGTCTATTTCCTCTTTGGCGACAACGACGCGACGGCGCGTCTCGCGCCCGCGCTGGCCGGGCTGGGCGTGATGTGGATGGCCTATCTCTTCCGGCGCTATATCGGGCGCACCGGCGCGCTGGCCGCGGGCGTGATGGTGACAATCAGCCCCAGCCTGCTCTTCCACAGCCGCTATATCCGGGACGATATCTATATTGCGCTCTTTACCATGATATGGGCCTACGGCGCGTTCCGTTATTTGGACAGTCGCGCGCCAGGCGGCTACCACAGCCGGCTGCGCTGGCTCATCGTCATGATGCTGGGCATGGCGTTTAGCTTTGTGACGATGGAGAATAGCTTCATCCACGGTGCGTTGTTTGGGCTTTTCTTCTCTGCGCTTGCACTGTGGCAAGTGATCGGCGGGCGGGTATTTGCGGCAGCCGCGCCGGCGCTCTTTGGCGCCGGCGCGGGATTCTGGCTGCTCGAGGCAGACCAGACCGGAGTTGGATTGGCTGTTGCCGGCGTGGGAGTGGCGGTGTCAGTGGCTCTCTTGGGCGTCTGGCTCATCGGGCCGCCATGGCAGAAGCTGCGCCACAATGACGCCGCCGACTTGGCTATCCTCATGGCAACGCTGGTCATGCCCTTCCTCTCTCCCTTCGGCCACCTCCTGTTCGGTTGGGATGCCATGGCTTATACCACCAACACCGACTTGATGCGCTCGGCCAGTCTGGTGTTTGTGCTGACAGTCGCAAGTGTTGCGCTGGCTTACTACTGGTTTGGGATGCGCTCCTCCGGCAAGGGGGATGAAGGGGTCTTGACCTTCAACGGCTGGGCGCAGCTTATGGGCATTTTCTGGCTTATCCAGGTGTTGTTCTTCACCACATTTCTTACCAACACACGCAATGGATTAGCCACAGGGATAGTTGGTAGCCTGGGCTACTGGCTTGCCCAGCATGAGGTGCAGCGAGGCGGCCAGCCGCCCTACTATTACATCATGCTCGGCCTGCTGTACGAGTTTCTTCCGCTAGTGCTGGCGTTGGGCGGCGGGTTCGCGGCGCTGCGCCAGATGCGCCGCGAACCGAAGTGGGATCCCGTCGTGGCTCAGGATGTGCCACACGAATTGAGCTTGGAGTCCGGCCCCAAAAATGTTGTGGCCGCTGGTTCTGCCGCGGCGCAAACGGCATCTGCACGTAAAGGCGCTGAGGGGCACAACGCTGGAGCCGTTGAGATATTACGGGTGAACCGCCAATATTTTGTCGTGTTTTCCCTCTGGTGGTCCATTGGTGCATGGCTGAGTTATTCCATCGCCGGCGAGAAAATGCCCTGGCTGCTCGTCCATATTGCGTTGCCCATGTGTATATTAGGTGGATGGTGGCTTGGCCGCCTGATCCGCCTGACGCCGTGGGCGGAGGCGCGGGAGAAGGGGGCGCTCTGGTTGGTGGGGCTGGCGCCGGCCCTGCTGCTGCTGGTCGCGGCGCTCCTGATTGGCCGGCCTGAGGGTGGGCGAGAGGTAGACGCCATCGCCGGCGTGACCCGCTGGCTGGCGACAGCCGCGATGGTCATCGGGTTGGGCTTCCTCACCTGGCGGCTGGCGAACCGGGTGGGACGAGCGACGACGCTACGCCTGGCGGCGCTCGGCGGGATTGCGCTGCTCTTCCTGTTCACCGTTCGCTTCACCTATCTGCTGAACTATGTGAACTATGATCTGGTGACGGAGTACCTAGTCTATGCCCACGGTTCGCCCGATATCAAGCGGGCCTTGGCCGAGATTGACCGCATCAGTGAGCGCACCGTCGGCGGGCGAAATATTGTGGTGGCCTATGACGATGATAGTTCCTGGCCGTTGAGCTGGTACATGCGCCAGTATCCAAATGCCAAATTCTATGGCGCTACGCCCAACAGCGACGCCATGTCTGCACCGGTCATCATTGTTGGGCCGCAGAACTACGATAAAGTACACCCCTATGTGACGCGCGACTATGTGAAGCGCACCTATCGCCTGGTGTGGTGGCCGGACCAAGGTTATTTCAACTTGACCTGGCAACGGTTCATTGACACCCTGCGCGACCCCGAACGGATGAAACGCATCTTCGATATCGTCTTTTACCGGCGCTATGCCGACGACACAGACCCCAATAAGGAACGTGACCTGACCAAGTGGCCCAACCGCCATGATTTTGAGATGTGGGTGCATCGGGATATTGCCGCCCAAATCTGGGATTTGAGCGTGACGCCGCTGGCGTCCATCGGCAACGCCCAGGAGGAGATGATCCGGCTGCGTTCGATAGACCTGGCCGCCACGACGATGTATGGCGGGCAGTATGGCTCACTGCCGTTGTTGGCCCCGCGCGCGGCGGCGGTCGGCCCTGATGG
>DATLZJ010000412.1:0-3917 GCA_035574055.1 Caldilineaceae bacterium | reverse complement strand
GGCTCTTCGCCTGCCGCGCCCACCTGTACGGCCGCCTCCATGGCCTCAATGGCGCCGCGCACATCGCCATGCAGCTCGCGCAGGTACGAGATGCGCGTGTAGGCGCTCAGACCGGGCCGGAGGCTGACCATCTCTTTGGCGAGCCGTTTGGCCTCCGCGTATTGCCCCAGCTCTACATGGGCATCTACCAGGATGCCGAGCAGCTCGGCCCGAAAGGGGTTGATGGCCCGCGCCTGCTCGGCCCAGGCCCGCGCGCCCTCAAAGTCATGGAGGGCCAGCGCCAGGATGCCTTTGCCCATCAGCGCATCTAGCTGGTTGGGGTCGCGCGCCAGCGCCTCATCCAGCGCCGCGCCGGCGCGCAGATAGCCGGCGGCGTCGCCGGTGAGGCGGACTTGCTGCAAGAGCAGGAGACCCAGTTGCGCATAGGCGGCGCTGTCGTCGCGGTTGAGGCGCAAGCGGGCCTGGGCTTGAGCGATGGCCTCCGCCAGGGGCAGCGCACGCATCCGGCGCAACCCCGGCTCGATGGCTGTGCGGCCCTCACGCTGGGTAGCCGGCCAACGCGGTAGGGTCAAGGCGCCGCCCAGCAAGAGGCAGGCGATCAGCAGCAAGCGCATGGGCTGCCAGCTCTTGGCGAGCCGCTTGTCCGGCGCAATGGCTCCCTGCATGGCGATCTCCTCCGTACAGAAAATAGAAAATAGAAGATAGAGGATAGAAGATAGAAGATAGAAAGTAGCAAGATAGCAAATAGCAAAATCTTGCCAATCGCTGCACGGGCAGGGTGGGCCTCTTGTGGCCTACCCTGCCCGCTCGCCACGGGTGGATGCGCGCCCTGTTAGCGCCGGCGGCGCAGCCAGACCAGCGCAGGCGCGATCAGGGCAATGAAGAGGAGCGCCGACCCGCCTGCCAGCGGTTGCGCCCCCGGCAAGCCGGCGAGCGCCGATGATTTCAGCATCCAGGGCAGATACAAGCCGAATACCGGGTTCTCGTGCAGGTGCGACTGGCCGGACTGGGCCATGGCAATGTAGGGGAAGGTGTTCCGGTAGCCCTGGTCATTCTCATCAACGCCGTCATCCAACACGGCTTGCAGCCCCGCGTTGAAACTGAAGCCGGCATCGCGGCCATCCAGCGCCTGGTAGGCGGCGCCGGCCACGGCCAACAGCTCAATTTCAACAATATCGTCCATAAGGCGCCGGCCATTGGGGAAGCCGCAGGCGTCGCCGCCCAGCACGCCCAGGCGGCTTGGCTGCGGCTTGCACAGGCTGCCCTTGATGTCGGTGTTGATGCGGATCATCTCGGCGGGCGTCACATTCGCCGGGCGATTGACGTTGAAGTTGGCGGGGAGCGTCATGTCACCGTTCGCAGTCTGAATGGTGAAGGGTTTCGCCAGCACCATCCCCGTCAGGAAGATATCGAAGATGTCGCCGCGCCCGCTGCGCACCGTACCGAGGGTCACCTCTGTGGAGCAGTCGTCATTGGCGTCGCCCGGCAGCGGGACGCTATAGAGGGTGCAGAGCAGCCGGCCGATCTCCGGGTCCTCCACGCTCTTTTGCAGCAGGTTGCCGGCGGGCGTATTCGAGGTGTAGAGCGCGGCGTCCTGTTCAGGCTTGAGGCTGTTGAAGGCGTCTTTGAGCGCCAACGGGATGACAACCTCGTTGACCAGCGGCATCCCTAGCCGCGAGACCTGGACAAAGTTGCCGGAGAGGTCATCGCGGCGCGTGCCTGCCCAGACGCCCAGCACCGGCTCGTTGCCGCTCTTGAGGTGGGAGATGGGGATCTCCAGCACCAGGCTATGGACATTGAAGCCCGACACCGAATCCACCGGCAGGTTATTACCTTGGCTGTACCCAATCGGGGCCGCCTGGCCGCGCAGCGTCAGCAGGTCGAAGACCTGGAGGTCTACCCAAAAGGCGTCGTCGGTCTGGCCGGCGTAAATCTTGATGTCACCCTGGGGCGTGTTGACGGTGGAGATGGCGGCCTGCTCCAGCGCCGCATAGTCGGGCGTGGACTTGCTGCCGATGTTGGCGGGCGTGGTCAGCTTGTTGTCAACGAGGTTGGTTACGGCCCCGTTGGCGGTCGTCTCGGTGACGGTGATATACTGGCGCCGGTTCCAGTTCGGCGAGTTCAGCGCCTGGATCGGGCCGGTATTGTACAGGAAGGTCTGGGGGGTGGCATCCGTCACACGGCTGGAGACCGTGTAGGTGAAGTTTGGTTTGGCGTCGCCGTCGTTGTCCACATAGATGTCATAGAGCGCAGTCGGATCCCACTCAAAGTAGTTGGGGCCGCCCTCTGGCCCCTCAAAGGGAATCCAGCTCGCGATCAGGACGATGTTGTTCTGGTTCTGTGGCGAGACGAAGGCGTAGACATCGGTCGTGTCCGCGTAGGCGTCTTTCGAGATAGCCGGCGCCTCGCGGTGGCTGGAGGCGCTGGCCTGGTATCCGTAGGCGACCAACACGGCGGCCAGCAGGACCAGCGGGGTGAGGACCAAGCAGCCGGCGACGGCAAGGCGAGTGGCCCAGCGACGGGCCGGAGTCATTGAGGACATCGCTCTTTCTCCTTCTGGCTTGTAAATCCTGGCTTGTAAAGCACTTCTGATAGTTCCCGACAAAGCGCCGCTGAGAGGCGCAGACCGATGCGCAGGCCGGCTAGCGGCCTGGGTTTATGTGTCTCTTTCGATAAAATGCTCCTTTCCCGCTTGAGCTACACGCTTGACCTATCTCAAGCGTTAGCTGCCGGCCAGCATGCCCGTCTCCAGCAGTGCACGCAGGGTGATCCCTGCGCCAAGCAGGACGATGAACGCGGCGCTGGCGATGGCCAGGTGGCGGGCATAGCGCCCGCTTTCCGGAATGCGCTCGAAAAGCCGGCCGGCGTGGAGCAGCGCCAACCCAATTGCGGTGAGGACGCTGGCTAGCCCCAGGCTAAAGACCAGGATCAGAAGCAGGCCAAAGCCCACCCGCCCTAGCGCTACCGCGCCCAGCAACACCACCAACGCCGATGGACAGGGCAGCAAGCCGCCGGAGATGCCCAGCGCCAAGAGGCTGCGCCAGGTGAGCGCGCGTCCATCGGCCCCCGGCGGCAGATGGCTGTGGCCGCCATGATGTCCCTCATGATCTCCCTCAGGATGGTGATGAGCATGGCTGTGATGGTGGGCCTGGGGGTCATGGTCCGGCTCGTGCACATGGGGATGAGCATGTGAATGAGCATCGTCATGGCTGTGTCCGTGAGAGTGATGCGCATGACCATGGTGATGATCCATGGTGCCAGCGCGTAGGCTGCGTAGACGGCTCCAGCCAAGCGAAAGGCCAATCGCGACCACCAGGCCGCCGGAGAGGGCGCTCAACCACGGGTAAATGCGCTCCGGCAGAAACACCTGCGAGGCAAGCAAGGTAGCAATCCCCAACGCAAAGACGCCAATGGTATGGGTGATGGTGGTGGTTGCGCCGAGGAAGGCGGCGTGACGCCAAGTGCCCCGCGCCCCAACCAGGTAGGCGGCCACGATGGTCTTGCCATGCCCCGGCGAGAGGGCATGGGCCGCGCCCCAGACGAAAGCCGCCAGCAGGGCCAGCGTCACCTGCCAAGGCCCCAGGTCGGGGAGAGCGACTAATTCAGCCAGCCGGTCCTGTCTCTGACGACCGGCAACCGCGCCGGCGGGCGCAGCCTCTTCCCATGGACGCGCGCGCGCCGGGCCGGACGCCGCTTGCCAGCGCAGTTCGGCGCTGTGGACCGCGGGCGGGTCTTGGAGCAGGTCAACCGGATAGGCGCGCAGCGCATTCGAGAGGTCCGTTTGGGGTACGTCCGCCGACAGCAGCTCGATGCCCTCGGCGGGCGCGACCACAACCTCCTGCCAGCCCAGCCGCTCGGCGTAGTTCGCGTCTGTGTAGGAGAGGCGGTGTATCCGGCCCCTGTCTGAGAGCGGGGCC
>DATLZJ010000411.1:0-4475 GCA_035574055.1 Caldilineaceae bacterium | reverse complement strand
CCGGCCCGATGCCAGGTCGGTCACCAGCCAGAGCGTCGCCTCTACCGCCTCGACCGTTGCGGCGGTGCCCGATAGCGGCACACTGACCGCCAGGCGCCAGCGTGCGCCGCCGTCGGTCGTGGTGAAGAAGCGCACCGCGCTCCCCTGCGCGCCTGTCACCGTGACCGGCAGCACGCCTGTCTGCATGTCCTGGAAGCGGGGCGGATGATAGGCAAGGCGCTCTCCCTCTGCGGCCAACGCTTCCAGGCTCACGGGCTGCCAGCTTGCGCCGCCGTCCTGGGTTCGGTAGCTTTTACCCGCGGCGGCGTCGCCCAGGAGCCAACCATGTTGCGCATCTACAAAGGCGAGCGTTCCGGCGACAGGCAGCGCATAGTAACGCCAGCTTTGGCCGCCGTCCTGGGTGGTCAAGAGCGCCGCTTGGCTGAAATTGACGCTGGAGGCCAGCGGGACCATGATCCAGCCGGTCTGGGCGTCGAGAAAGGCGATGGTCAGCGGCGCATGGGTGGAGTTGGGGTCCACCGGGTCAAAGCCGGTCAGCGGTGTGGTCTGCCAACTCTGGCCGCCGTCCTGGGTGGCAGCGACCAGGAGCTGCGACCGGTTCATCGCATCGGGCGCGCTCGCCAGCGCCACCCACCCCTGGCGCTCGTCGAGGAAGAAGGCGGCGCGCGGGACGCCGCCGGCAGGGGTGATCTCGCGCCAGGTTGTCCCCATGTCCGGCGTCCAGAGCAGCCGGTTTTCCACCAGCGCCCAACCTTGGCCGGAGGGCAGCAGCGCCAGGTCACGGATGGCCGGCGGCAAGGCAACCGTCCCGGCCGCGGCCTGGGCCGCCTCTTGAGCATCGCCAGCGCCGGGGCGGGCATTCTCGCCGGCTACATGGCCGTCCACAATATTTGAGTCAATGATGAGCGTCACGCCGCCATAGCTCTCGCTGTGGTCGCCGGCATACTGGCGGATTCGCTGGTGATTGCTCCAGAGCGAGTTATCAATACAGGCCACATCCCAAACGCGAATATTGGGGGAGTAGTGGTCGGCGACCCAGTGGGCGGGCCAGATGTCGTCGGGCGCATTTTCCAATAAGGCCCAGTCGCTCATATTCGACGCGCAGGAAGCGCCATACGCGCCGGCGCGGTTGCCCAGTTCATGGAGCCGCTCTACCCAGCCGTTGATGAAAGAATTGACCGCGGCGCGGCAGTCGGGGTTGTTGCCATAGGGTTCCATGTCATAGTAGATGATGGTCCCACCCAACCCGGCCGTGGTCAATCCCAGAGATTGGGCCGCTCGCGCCGCCGCCTCGGCCTCGGCCCGGCCTTGCTGATAGGCCACGCCGGTATCATAGCTCATGCGGGCGCGGAAGTTGGTGCAGGGCGCCTGGGGGCCGACCCAGGTGGGGATGAAGTTCCAGCCCTGGCTGCTCACCTGGTTGACCCACTGGGCCGTCAGCGTCTGCTGGTTGTGGCTCTCGCAGCCGCGGTTGGCGCCGCCGATGTACAGGTTCACCTCGTAGTAGGGGCTGCTCCCCCACCAGACGGCCATCTGGCTGGGCGAGGGCAGGTAGCAGGTGTCGAAGGCCGGGCGGTCGCTGATCACGATTGCCTGGTCCGGCGCCAGTTCCCACCATAGCTCGACCGTAGCGCCCGCTGTACGCTCAAAGTACTCGACCCGGAGGCTATGGCTGCCCGCCGACAGCTCGCGCAGCGCGGTGAACTCGGTGGCCGGTTGCTCGCGCCACTCATCAATCAGCAGCACGTCATCTACCCAGAGGCGCACCCCGTCATCGCCGCGCAGGTGGAAGCGATAGCGCCCAGGGCTGAAGTTGAGCGTGCGTGTCCAGCGAGCCGAGAAATGGTCATTGGGGACATCCGTTGCAGGGCTGCCATTCCCCCAGTTGAAGTCAATCTTCTCGTCATTGCGGCAGCGGACAGGCGCGCCGGTCAACGTTTCATTGCTCCAATACTCCCCGCGCCAGGCGCTGATAGCCGGGCAGGGTGCGCCTGCCGCGCTCCAGTGGAAGCGAAGCTGTGCGCCGCCGCTTCGCTCATAATACTCGACGCGCAGGCGGTGCTGGCCGGCCATCAGCTCGCGCACCGCGGTCAAGGTGGTCAAGCCCTGGTCGCGCCAACTGTCAATGATGAGCGCATCGTCCAGCCAGATGCGGACGCCGTCGTCTACGGTCGCGGTGAAGGTGTAGATGCCGGACGCGAAGCTACGGACGCCGCTCCAGCGGGCAGAGAAGCCGTCGGCGGGCAGCGAGGCGGCGGGGCTGCCGGTTCCCCAAGCGTGGTCAAGGGGCCAGCTCTCACAGCGGGTGAGGGCGGGCGAGCCGCTGAGGGTGGCGTTGGCGAAGTATTCCGCCTTGGCCTGGTCGCCGCACCCCTGGGTGGTCGGCAACACTTCCAGCAGCAGATCATCCACAAAGGGGCCGGCGTCCACCTTGCCCTCATCCGAGCGAAAGACAAAGGCGATCCAGACAGAGGCGTCGCCGGTCAGGTCACCGAGCGCCGGCGTCTGGGTCAGGTCGAAATCAATGGTGCGCCAGCCGCCGGAATCGCCGCTCACCCGCCAGCCGTGAAAGGTAACGCCGTCGGCGGATGCATACCAGCCCAACCAGTCATACCCTTGTTCAGAACGGTTCCAGTAGGCAAAGTGGAGGGCGGCGGCCTCGACTTGCTGAAGGCTAAAGGGGCCATAGATCATCCAGGCGCGCATATGGTTGGCATAGCTCGCCTTGGCAGGGTCCAGCCCGTCGGCGCCTCCGTTGGCAGCCCAGGCGCTCCACTGGCCGGAAGCGGCGCGGGCATCGTCGTCATCCCACGTCAGCTCGCCGTGATCTTTGCCGTTCTCGTCCAGCACGCGCCAGTTGCCGGCGGGGAAGTCGCCCTCAAAGCTCTCATGCATCAGGGTCTGCCAACCTGGCGTGGCGGCAGGCGCGAGGGCAGAGGCAGCCTTTGGCTCGGTACGCTCCACAGGCGACGGTTGTGCAGCGGTCGGCGCGCCTTCGCCCAGGGTGAGATGGTCCACCGTCATCGTCTCGCGCGGGGACGGGCCAGCTAACCACGGCAGGTAGAGCCTTTCCAGCGCCTGCGCCTCATCTGGGGAGGCCGTCTCATCCTGAGAGGCCGGGGCGAGGAGCTGTGCGACGGCAGGACGCGGCGCGGGCAGCGCCGCCAGCCAAAAAACCAGGATCAGGAAGACAGAGAGCAGCGGCCGCGCCCGCCGCCACTGACGTATACGCGGCAATTTACAGGTGTGCATTGGAATCGCTTCAAGCCGGGCGTCTTGCTCCCGGAAATTACTCAAGATTGATTGGTTGGCCGGCTGGGGCCGGCTGAATGAGACCGGCCCCGAGGCTACTGCCCCTTGACATAGCGGTCCATAAAGGCCAGCGAGCGCGCCATCGCCAGCTCAAAATAGGCAGAGATATTGTGATCGTCGCCCGCGTAGGTGTAATACTCGACAGGCTTGCCTGCCTCCAGAAGCTCCTGGTAGAGCAGGTCCGAGAAGTGTTGGGGCACCACCGGGTCGGCGCTGCCGTGGTGAAGCTGCACCGGGCCGGAGAGGTCGGCCAGATAGCTGTTGGCCGAGATGGTGTTCCAGAAAGCGGGGTTGCTCTCCGGCGTACCGTAGAGCGCCACCAGTGCATCGCGCCAGCGTTGCGCCTGCTCCGGCAGATAACGGGCCTGGCTTGTCCAGAGATCGAGCATCTCCGCGTAGGAGGCCACCACGCCCGACCAGACGACACCGGCCTTGATGTCGCCGCTGACGACCATGGCGCGCAGCGTAAGATAGCCGCCCATCGAGTGGCCCCACATCCCAATGCGGTTGGGGTCGGCGTCCGGATGTTGCCGGATGGAGGCCAGCGCGTTGAGCACGTCAATGGTATAGCCGGGGTCCCCATAGGCGCCGCGCGCCTCCCCATCCGAAGCGCCGTGCCCCCGCAGATCAGGGCGCAGCACCATATAGCCGTTGCGGGCGAAGGCATCCACATAGGCTTCGTAACGCTCGGTCGGCTGGTAGAGGGCCGGCGGGATATAGCCGTGGTTGAAGATGACGACCGGCCAGCCGGTGGATGGCCTTGGCCCTGTGGGCGTCGTCAGCAAGGCGTTGATCTTCAACCCCTCTGAGCGATAGGAGACCAGGGAACGGGTGTAGTTTACCCCCGGCGTCAAGGTCTGCTCGACGGTCAGGGCGCTGCCGGGGTAGCTCCGGCGGCGCAAGTAGGCGATGGTGAGCGGGTGCAGCCCGTCCGGGCCGGGCTGCGCCTCCAGCACAGCGTTGATTGAGAGGGCGATATCCGATAGCTCTAAAAGCTCATCCACGCCAAGCTGGAGCACGGGCAACGCCTCGGGCAGGCCGGTCTCGGCGGGCGCGGCGAGGGCTGTCTCGACCGCAGCCGAGACCGGAGACGTGGAAAGCGTGGAATTGGAAAGCGTCGAGGGGGAGACGGTTAAGAGCGAACCGGATGAGGTCGCGGCGGG
>DATLZJ010000410.1:0-2896 GCA_035574055.1 Caldilineaceae bacterium | reverse complement strand
CACCCGAACGGCAAGGGCGGGTCTTCGGGTTTGCTCAGAGCCTTGAGCAGGTAGCCTCGCCGATCATGTCGTTCTTGATCGGCCCGATTGCCCAACTGATCTTTATCCCCTTCATGACCACCGGCGCGGGCGTGGAGCTGTTGGGCAGTTGGTTTGGCACGGGCGTCGACCGGGGGATGGCGCTGCTCTTTACAGCAACGGGGGCGATTGGCCTGGCCGTCACGTTGCTCGCCATGTGCTCGAATGCATATCGGGCGCTTTCGGCACATTATCAACGGGATGACTTTGTTGAGGACTTTGTTGAGGACGGCATGGCGCCGGTTCCAGTTGCGGTCGAAAGCCACTAGGGGCAGTTATCTTGTACAATTACGCACGTATGTACACCAATAGGCACGATGAAGCTGAAGGAGCGGACAGTGAGCTCGGATGAAGTTGCGATCAGCACAGCGCCCGTTGCCGGGCTTGACTTGGGGGCCTATTTCCGGCGTATTGGCTACACCGGCGCAAGAGAGCCGGCCCTGGAGGTGCTACAGGCGCTCATACAGCAGCATACCCGGACCATCGCCTTCGAGAATCTCAATCCGTGGCTGCGCTGGCCTGTGTACTTGGACCTTGCATCAATCCAGCACAAACTTGTCCACAATGGCCGCGGCGGCTACTGCTTTGAACAGAATATGCTGTTCAGCTATGTGTTGGAGGCGCTTGGGTTTTCGGTGACACGACTGGCTGCCCGTGTCGTGTGGAACCGGCCAGCAGATACCCCGGCCCCGCGCAGCCATATGCTCCTATGTGTCATCATTGAGGGCCGGCCCTATCTTGCGGATGTCGGCTTTGGCGGGATGACGCCCACCGGGGCGCTTTGCCTCGAACCGGACATTGTGCAGGATACGCTCCACGAGCCGTATCGCCTGGTGCGCATGGGCAAGGGCTTTCTATTGCAGGCTGAAGTGGGGGAGAAGTGGGCGCCATTGTACCGCTTTGATCTGCATGAACAAGAGATAGCCGATTATGAAGTCTCTAACTGGTACGTATCCAATCACCCGCAGTCCCACTTTGTCACCGGATTGACCGTGGCGCGGCCCGATAGCGAGCGCCGGTATGCACTGCACAATACGGAACTGGCAATCCATCACCGCCACGGGATCACGGAGCGACACACACTCACCAGCGTTGATGAGCTGCGAGTAACGCTCACCGAGACGTTTCACCTGACTTTACCCAGTGAGCCGGCCATGGACCTCGCCCTGCAACGGTTGGTTGAGCAGGCAGGCCGGTAGCCGGTCTGCTCAACTGTAGAGATCGCCAAAGAGCGGGTTGCTATCTTGCGACCCGCTCTTTGGTACATCCGGTGCAATTGTCTAGGTCCGCTTGATCAGCTGATCGCGGGTGACGTTCAACTGTACACCCTCGTTGGTGACGCCCATAATCTGGTCCGGCAAGATGAAGCGGTCGGCGGCAAAGAGGCCGCTCGCGTCCAACCGGACATAGCCGCTATGCAAGAGTCGCTCGCGTAGCTCCGCCGGCACCTCATTGGGGTAGAACGCCTCGGCGATCATCTCCACAAACGAATCGTCACGCATCTGCACACTGTCTGCCGGCCCAGGCGAGGCGGGGCCGACGCCCAGTTCCTGTTGGGTCTCACTGGCTGCGCCAAAGTGTACAAAATCTACCTTGCCGATGTGGTTATTGCTGTTGTCATAGACATCCATGCCCTCGCGGATCTGCGTCAGGATACTGTGACGCCCGGTCACGTCGCCGGGATTAGGGATGTCGCTGTCGTGAAGGTTGTGGTGTGTCATCTGGTTCTTCCTTTCATGTCAGTAGCAGCTCCTCCTGGCTTCACCGCAGCCGGCCCTTGCTGGCAGGTCTCACCTACAATGCCGCCACATTGCCAATGGACAGCGGCTAATTTGGGCTGATGGTGAAGGGCTAGGCTCAGGCTAGCAAAGATCCTTATGAGACGCCATAGGGCGAGCTATAGGGCAAGGATACAAGCGAGGATACAGACTCGTGGCTCAGGCATCGCCTGTTTGACAGCCCTCTGGCCTCTGGCTAGAATGGGTGCAGGCCAGACGCCTGCTCACCACCGTCCCCAAATGGCAAACTCAATATGCTCCCCCGGCCATCTGGCTAGGCTCCTCCCAGGAATGGGCTAACCAAGAAAGCTCAACCGGAGATGCCTCAGCAAGAGAACCTTTAGCAAAACAACCTTTAGCAAGAGGACAAGGAGAGAGTCAAGGAGAGACCTATGAAACGAACGTTGTGGACTGTGCTCTTGTTGGCGGCGCTGGTCGCGGTGGTCGCCGCGTGTACAGCGCCCGCGCCGGCGCCGCCTGGCGGCGCGGGCGCAGCCGGCCAGGCGGCGCCGGAGGTGATCGAGCTGGATGTGGAGGCGACGCCCTTGCCTGCCGATTGGCTGATGACGGCCCCAGAGGAAAACCCCAAGCGCGGGGGCACGGTGCGCACCGCCTGGGGGATGGCGCCTACCCATTTTGACATCCATCAAGGCGGCGGTTGCGCCGGCTGCGCCATGATGTACAACGGGCTGATCATGTGGAATGTGGCCGACGGCTACCACACGATTGTGCCGGCCCTGGCAACCGGCTGGTCGGTTTCCGAGGACCAGCTTGTTTACACCTTCAACCTGCGCGAGGGCGTCAAGTTCCAGGACGGGACGGACTTCAACGCCGATGACGTGGTGGCGACCTTCGACCGTATCATCAATCCCCCCTCGAATGTGTCCATCAGCGGCATTCGAGAGCAGTTGGCGATGGTCGAGTCGGTCAGCGCCGTGGACGATCTGACAGTCCAGTTCACCCTACAGCAGCCCACCCCCTTCTTTCTGGAGATTCTGGCCGGCGACAGCATGGTGGTCTATTCCCGTGAGGAGCTGGAG
>DATLZJ010000409.1:0-15293 GCA_035574055.1 Caldilineaceae bacterium | reverse complement strand
GATCACCGCGCCCGCCTCCACCAATGCCTCAATGTAACCCAGACGCAGCGCCTCCTGCAAGACCTGGCTGGACGCAGGAATGACCAGGAAACGGACGCCGGGCGCCACCCGCCGGCCACGGATGATCTCGGCGGCGGCGGCGATGTCCTCCAGGCGGCCATTGGTGCAGGTGCCCAGGAACGCCTGCTGCACCTTCACCCCGGCCACCTGGCGCAGCCCCACCACCTTGTCCACCGAGTGGGGGCAGGCCACGTAAGGCTCCAAGTCGCCGGCCTGATAGCGATGGACCGCAGCGTATGCCGCGCCGGCGTCGGGGTAGAGGGCATTGGCGGCCAGCTCGGCGCGCAGCGCCGCTATGTCCGGCGTCTCTCCCCCGGCGCGGCTGAAGCGGGCCGCCAACCGCCGGGCCAGATAATCGAAGGTGCGCTCGTCGGGCGCGATGTAGGCGCTCTTGGCGCCAAATTCGGCCATCATGTTGGGCAGCACCATGCGCCCCTCCAGCGAAAGGGCGTCAACGCCGGAGCCGGCAAACTCCAGCGCATAGTAGATGCCGCCGTCGGCGCCCAGGTCGCCGATGATGCGCAGGGCAAAATCCTTGGCGGTAACGCCCGGCGGCAGCGTCCCCTCCAGCACGATCTGCATCGTCTCCGGGACGCGCAGCCACAGCTCGCCGGTCGCCCAGAGGACGGCGACCTCGCTGCGCCCGATGCCTGCGCCAAAGGCGCCCAGCCAGCCGAAGTGAGTGGTATGGGAATCGGCGCCCAGGATCGTCTGCCCCGGCAGCACCACGGCTTCCTCGCTCAACACCTGGTGACAGATGCCCCGCCCGACCTCCCAAAAGTGGGTGATGCCCTGCTCGGCCACAAAGGCGCGAATCTCGGCATGGTTCTGGGCGTGCTTGGTGGTCGGCGCGGGCACAGCATGGTCCAGCGTAATGGCGATGCGCTCCGGGATCACCACCCGCTCCTGACCAAACTCCAGCCAGATGCGCCGGATGGCCGCGGTGTTGTCATGGCTGAGGACAACATCAGGCCGGGCGTCTACCACCTGGCCGACCGCGACCTGCTCCAGCCCTGCGGCCCGCGCCAGCGCCTTTTGGGCAAAGGTCTGCGCTTCTGTCTTCATCCTGCCTTGCTCCATTCGCCCCTTACTCCATCCAGCCATTGAGCAACAGGTAGGCGACTGCGGCCACCACCACCCGGTCCTTGATGATCCCCGTCCGCACGGCCTCGCGCAGCCACGACGCCGGCTGCCAGTGGAGCGTGACCAGCTCTGCCGGGTCCCGGCGCGCCTCGGCGACCTGCGCCAACCCCCAAGCCGCGTAGATATGGCTGCACGCGACGCCGAAGGCCGGGTTGTCCCAGATGACGCCCAAATAGCGCACCGTCTCCGGCCCCACCTGGGCCGGCGCATAGCCCGTCTCCTCGCGCAGCTCGCGCAAGCCGGCGGCCTGGAGGTCCTCGCCTGGGCCGGCCAGACCGCCCGGCAACTGCCAGATCACCTCGCCCACCCCGTGACGATACTCGCGCTCCAGCAACAGCTCACCCGCCGCGTTGAAGCCGGCGACGCCGACGCCGATGCCCGGCGGCTCCAGCCGGGTATACTCGTAACGCCGGCCATCGGGCAGCGCCACCTCGTCGAGCACGACGGCCAGCCAACGGTTGCGATAGACTGTCTTGCTGCCCAATGGCTGCCAGGCCTGCGGTTCCTGCATCGCGCTGCTCTGCTTCCCTTACAGTCGCTCTACGCAGCCGGCAGCGCGTTTAAATCCTCAGCCTCGAGGCTGGGGCTATGGTAGCTGCGCAACAGCACATCCACATCGTCCAGGCTCAGGTTCTTCTGATCGGCCAGCGCCTTGATCTGGGCGGTGATGCGCTTGATCTCGTCGTCGGTCAGGTTGAGCTGCAACTGCTCGGCCCGCTGCTTGATCGCGTTCCAGCCGGTGAGCCGGTGGGCGACATGGATATAGCGGGTCAGCCCAAAGTCCGCGGGGTCCAGAATCTCATAGGTGCTGGGGTTGTTGAGGATGGCCTTGGCATGGATGCCCGCCTTATGGGTGAAGGCGGTAAAGCCGGTGATATAGTTATTGAAGGGCACATCCACATTGACCAGCCCGGCGACATAGTTCTCCACCTCGCGCAGGAGCGGCAGGTGGTAGCGGCGGCGGATCTGCTCCGGGTTATCGGCATAGAGCCGCGCGATCAGCCCGCCCAGCGGGGTAATGCCGTTGCGCTCGCCGATGCCCAGCACCGACGTATCCACATGGGTCGCGCCCGCCTCTAAGGCGCAATAGGCATTGGCGACCGCACAGCCGGTGTCGTTATGGCCGTGGAACTCGATGTCACAGCGCACCACGCCGCGCAGGGTGCGCACCAGGTCATAGACCTGCCTAGGGTTCGCGATGCCCACCGTGTCGGCAATGCCGACGCGATTGACGCCGATCTGGTCCACCGCGCGGTAGATCGTCAGCAGGTCCACCAGATCGCTGCGAAAGCTGTCCTCGCTGCTAAAGCGCGCCTCCAGTCCTTGGCTCTTGACGTACTCGATCACCTCGATGGCGTGTTCAATGATGTAGGGAATGTCTTTGCCGTGCGAGAACTCGCGCAGGTAACTGCTGGTGCCGAAGACAACGTCAATCCCATCCACGCCGGTGTCTACCGCCAGCTTGGCGTCGTCCATATGGCAGCGCACATGGGTGAGAATCTTGGCCTTCAGGCCCAGCCTGGCAATGCGCTCGCAGTCGGCGCGGCTCTGGGGGCTGGCCGCCGGCGAGGTAAGCTCCAGATATTCAACGCCGAACGCGTCCAGCAGCCGGGCGATCTCCACCTTCTGGTCGCTGGTAAAGAAGGCGTTGGCGAACTGCTCCCCCTCGCGCAAGGTGGATTCAATAATGGCAAATTGATCGAGGCTCATGGCGAATTGGCTCCTGAACAACGTCGCAGACCGGACACAAGCAACCAGACACAAAAAAACCGGCCCATCCGTCTGGATGGCCGGTTGCTTCATCACCCAATCAGAGCAAGCACGGATCACCAGACCTTAGTCCGGGCACACCTTCTTGCTCTTCTTATTGCCGGCGGCAAAGAACGCCGGGAGAGAATCGCTCGTCGTTTGGTTCAGCGCCATGGCGATGACCCACACTCGCTCACAAAAACTGGTGCTGGAAAAATCTTGCCGGAAAAACTGCGCAGCATCATAGCAAGGCCCCAACCGTCTGTCAAATCAGCAGCAGAAAAATCAGGGGTTTGCTTTGCCGCCCGCCGCGCCTCAAGAACCGGCGCGAGGGCAGGCCTCGGCGGGTTTGCGGGTTTGGAAGATGAGTTGCAGACACAGGCGCGGCGAGCCGGGTACCCTGGCACGGTAACAACAGCGCCCAGTCGAGCAGAAACCCGAGACCGTGGAGGGGCGGCGCCGTGCTCGGCGCTCGTAACAATTCATGTAGGGAGGCACTATGATCCTGCAATGGCTTCGCCTGGGTGCGCGGTGGCTGGCGATGGGTTCGTTGCTCCTGTTCCTCGCCGGATGGTTAGGCGGATGCGCCGACCCGCGAGTGCAGGCCCAATGGGCGCAGGTTTTGGCCGCCGGCCAGGCCCAGGCGGCTGCCGCCCCGCCGGCCAACCGGCTCCTGGTTCAAGGGGTGGACGGCAACCTCTACACCATGTCACCCGACGGCAGTAGCCGTCTGGCGCTGACCAACGACGCCAGTTCCCTCCACCAATACCTACAACCCACTTGGTCGCCCACCGGCGAGCGGATTGCCTGGGCCGAGATTGACGCCCGCTCCGGCGAGACCGAAAGCGCCCTCATCGTGAGCAGCTACAATGGCTCCGACAAAGAGCGTTATATCACCCCCTTTGTGCCCTTCTACATGTATTGGAGTCCTGATGAATCACGACTGGCCTACCTGAGCAACTGGCTCACCCTGAACGAACCATCCATCGCGCTGCGGGTGCTCGACTTTGCCGCCGAGGAGCCGATCCGCACGCTGGTCGAAGGCCAGCCCCTGTACTTCTCTTGGGCGCCGGACAGCACGCGCCTGCTGACCCACATCGGCAACGAGCGCATTGAGCTGCACAGCGTGGATGGCGAGCCGCAACCGTTGGAGATCACCGGCGCCCGCTTTCCTTCGCCCCAATGGTCGGCAGACGGTCGCCGGCTGGTCTATGCGCTGGGCGATGCCGAGGGCCAACGGCTGGTCATCACTGATCTCATAGATGGCGCCACCACCGAGATCACCGACTTCAGCGACCGCATCAGCTTTACTCTCAGCCCAAGCGGCGACCGGCTGGCCTATGTGATCACGCCGGCCAACATCGGCACTGCCGCCTTTGGCCCGCTCTATGTGGTAGACCTGGAGACGCTGGGCACGCGCGAGCTGAGCGCCCTGCCGGTGCTCGCCTTCTTCTGGAGTCCCGATGGCGCCAAGCTGGCCTATCTGGCTGCCGACGAATCCGGCGAGACGCCGATGTTGCGCTGGTATGTGTGGGACGGCGCCCGCAGCCGCGCCTACGCCGCCATGACGCCCACGCGCACCTATCTCCAGGGGTATCTCGCCTTCTTTGACCAATATGCCCAAAGCACGACCATGTGGTCGCCCGACAGCACAGCCTTCGCCTATGCAGCGGTTGACGCCGAGCTGGGCAGCAGCATCTGGGTGCAGCGGCTGGATGGGGACGAGCCGGAGCGGATCGGGCGCGGGGTCTATGTCGCCTGGTCGCCACATTAATGGATAGGGCCAGAAATGGATAGAGCCAGATAGCCCTGAGGCAAGTGAGCCGGGGGCAATGCGCTAATCGCGCGGCTCAACCGACTTGGCGATGATGTCCATCTCGTCGGTCTCATCTTCGGGCGTCTTGCCGGAGATGGCTTGGAAGGAGCCGGTAGACGCAGCGGCCCCCGCCGGCCCATTGATGGGGGCCGGTGGGGGCGGCGTGTCCTCCTCCGGGCGTGCGTCTACCGTCACTTCCTCGACGGGCTGCAAGGTTTCCTCCTGCGCCCGCTCTACCAACAGCGGCCAGCGGTTGGTCACCGAGCTTAACACCGAAAGGTCTTCCAAACTAAGCACATCGGCCGGACGGGCGGCTTCCCCATCCTGATCGGCCAGTTGGGCCGGCTCCACCACCCGCGGCAGCGCTTGCAGCCGCGCATAGAGCTGCGCCAACACCTGGCCTGCCTGGGCCAGCGGAAGCTGCTTGCGCACCGGCGTCTCGGAATCCTCCCACAGCTCTTTGAGCGCGAGAAAGTCCCAGGGCGCCGCCAAGACCCCTTCGCTGCGCAGGTTGCCCATTTCCACCAACACCCCATTGGCGCGTGGGGTTAGCTCTTGGGGCGCAAAGATGGCCGATTTGCCCACGAAGGGCGTGCGCTGGGCGCGGCTCAGGCGGTTCTCGCCGACCAAAAAGCTGGCGAGCGCATAGAGTTGGTTATCCTGCATCCGGGCGAGGACGCCGGCGCGCAGCTTATGATAGAGGGCAAGGTTGGTACAGGCGGCCTGGACGATCAGCATGTCGGCCCCCTGGTAGGCGAGCAGCCGGCCCACCTCCGGGTAAAGCACATCGCTGCCCAGGATCAGCCCCAGCCGGCCCACCTCGGTCTGGATCACATCCCAGGTTGCGCCCGGTTGGGCCAGGTCTGCATCCTCCGGGTGCAGGACGACCTTCGCTTGCCGGCCCACCAATTCGCCGTTGGCGGAAAAGACACAGGTCAGGTTGCGGATCACCCCGTCCACCGGGTCCGGCAGATAGGCGCTGGGCGCGACCAACACCACACCGAACTCGCGGGCCAGCCCGCCGAAGACGGTCAGATACGCCTGCCAGAGATCGGCGGCGGCGACATCGAGCAGCGCCGCCAGGCCGGTGCGGAAGTCGGCGCGCAGGACGCCGGCCAGCGTCCCGGCCAGCGCGCCGCTGAAGCGTTCCCAGAGCGTCGCCTGGCGCCGGTGGCCGCGGTCGGCCCACTTGAGCAGGGACGAACGGAAATCCCGCAGGATCGGGGGCGCGATCATCACCCCGCCTAGCTCCGGAAAGACGACCAGGCGCGCCTGTTTGGCGACGGCGACGCGCAAAAAGCGCCGCAGGTCTTCCCGATACTCATCCAACGTCTGGGGCAGATGCATCCGTTGTTGGACGGAGACTACAACCAGTCGATCCACGCGCGCTCCTTCTAGCCTCCCCGATTTAGCCTTGCCCCCAACACAGACATCAAACACGGATATAAAATAAACGCAGATATAAGCAGTCTACCATAACCAAAGTTTGTCCATCAACGCGCCAGGTCGGACCAAACTTGACCGTTTCCCCCCTGACTGCTATACTGCGCGGCGGTGGGCAGGCGACACCTGCGCCCCCATCGTCTAGAGGACTAGGACACAGGCCTTTCAAGCCTGTGACAGGGGTTCGAATCCCCTTGGGGGCACCTCGGGCCGCTCCAGATCAGAGCTGATCGGGGCGGCCTTCTGATTTGAGAGAGCTGGCTGAAACTTGACAAAATAACAGGGGCATAGCGCACGCTTGGCGGCAGTCAGCCCTGGGCGGTAAGGATACCGCCCCTACGATGCCATTACGCTTCGTACTCCACACCTCTTATCTTCTTTTATCTTCTTATCTTCCTTAACACTTCTCACCGCCGGCAGTTCCAACGTTTGGCGAATATCTGTTCTGGCCCACCTGTAGTATAATAGAGTCCGGTATAGACCACGGGAGACGGCGGCAGTCCCAGGCGGGGGAGTGCGCCGGGCCGCCCACCAACAACGAACCCATGCGAGAACGCCAACGCCTTTACCGGACTCATGCCATCGTCCTCCGGCGTCGCGACTACAGCGACGCCGACCGCATTTTGACCGTCTTGACCCCCAATTACGGCAAGCTGGAACTGATCGCCAAGGGGGTGCGCAAGACCACCAGCCGCAAGGCCGGTCACCTGGAGCTGTTCGGCCACAGCTCGCTGCTCGTCGCCAAAGCGCGCACCTGGGACATCATCACCGAAGCCGTCAACGTCGAGAGCTTCCAGGCAATTCGCAGCGACCTGGACAAGATCGGGCAGGCCAGCTATCTCTGCGAGCTGGTGGATTGCTTCACCGAGAGCGGCGACGAAAACCAACCGCTCTGGGACCTGCTGCTCATCGCGCTCCATGCGCTCAATGAGCAGGCGTCCGGTCTGCCTTCGCCGTTGGACGAAGACAAGCGCCACGAGCTTGACGCCAATCTCCTGCTCCACTGGTTCGAGCTACACTTGCTGTCGTTAGCGGGCTTCCAGCCTCAGCTCTTCGAGTGCCTCAACTGCGACGCCGAGCTGGAACCGGTCACCAACTATATTCACCTGGCGGAGGGCGGCGTCTTCTGCCCCCGCTGCGCCGAGGGCCGCCGCGAGCTGGAGGCGCTGGAGCCGGATGCGCTCAAGGTGCTGCGCTTCCTCCAAACCCGCTCCTGGCCGGTGGTGCGCCGCTTCCATGTTCGCCCCCTCCTCATGCAGCGCGTGGGCAATCTGCTCTATCGCTACCTGCTGAGTGTGCTGGAGCGACAACTCAAGTCGGTGGACTTCATGCGCCGGCTTCAGACGCTGCCGGCTGCCCATCTCGCTACACCCGCAGCCGCTCCACCGGCTGCTCCTCTATCCCCCCAAACCGACTAGGGCCGCCATGCATATCCGCGAGTACCAAGAGTGGCTCCAGACATGGGACCAGGCGCGCGGCTGGGACAAGGTGTTGCCCAGCCACACGCTGCTCCACGCCATGGAGGAGCTAGGCGAGATCAGCAAACTGGTGCAAGTCGTCGAGGGCTACCGCGACGCCGGCGACGCAACGCCCGAATCGGTGCGCGACGCGCTGGCGCTGGAACTGAGCGATTTGCAGGTGATGATCTTCAAGATCGCCTACCTCTGCGGCATTGATATGGAAACCGCCATGCGCCGCGGCCAGGCCAAGGCCGACCAGCGCTTCCCCGACCCCAGCGCCGGCCCGGCTGAACGCAGGGCCTACTGGGAGCGCTTCCGCGCCTTTCTAGAGGCGAACAGGCTGGACGATTGATTGCACGGGCCTCCGTCCGCCACATTAGGTCTAAGGAATTGTAGGTGCAGCATCCTGCCGCACGGGCGCGCCCATCGCGCCACGTATGTGCCATGCCAGAGCGTGCGCTAGGATAGCGCACCTACGATGCCAGCAGGCTGCCAACCATTGCGTAGGTGCGGCATTCTGCCGCACGGGCGCGCCCTTTCCTACAAGCGGCGCTTCACCAATATATACCAATATCAGCACGCCCGCTTCAAAACAACGAATCTCAGCCCAACCAATTTCAGAACAAACGTGCGCGAGGGTATTGACACCGCACAAATGTTCGTGTATATTTGGGATAAGTTTGGAAACAAACGTTCTCGGTTTGGGATATTTGGGAAAGCTTTTGGATACGCTCCCACTGAGCGCCGCCTCCCGGCCTTGAACGTCACATCAGACCATCGCAACGGCTCATTGACCCAGAAGGAACGTATCAGCCATGAACAGCCTCTCGGAGCGCCAACGCAAAATTCTTGAGTTTATCGTCAACTTTGTCGAGCAAAATGAGTTCCCGCCTACCATTCGAGAGATCGGGGAAGAGGTGGGCATTTCCAGCACCTCCGTAGTCAACTACAACCTTGCCAAGCTGGAAGAGCTTGGGCTGATCAGCCGGCGCAAGGAAGTCAGCCGGGGCCTGTGCCTCAACCGGGAGAAGCTGGAGGAGTTGCGGCTTGCCCCCATGGCCGCAGCGACCCCTGAACCGGTCTCGACGGTGCGCCCCAACCTGACCCGCATTCCGTCGGGCGCCCTGCGTTTCGACCCTGCCACCCTGTTGCGCGTGCCGGTGCTTGGCTCCATTGCCGCCGGTGAGCCGATCATGGTCGAGGCGCGCACCCCGACCAACGCCGACGATTGGGTCTCGATCCCCGAAGGCATGTTGAAGGCGCGCGGCCCGCTCTTTGCGCTGCGCGTCAAGGGCGATTCCATGGTGGACGCCAGCGTGCTGGATGGGGACATCGTGGTGCTGCGCCACCAGGAGACTGCCAACGATGGGGATATGATCGCCGCCTGGATCGAGGGAGACGAGGAGACCACCCTCAAATATCTCTACCGGGAGGGGCGCAATGTTCGCCTGGAGCCGGCGAACCCGAACTACAGCCCCATCATTCGCCCGGCCAACAAGGTGCGGATCAACGGCAAGGTCGTCTTCGTGCTCCGCTCACTGGAGCACTAAGAATAAGCGGATAGGCTGATCTTGGCTACGGTAAGCGACCGGCAGAGTCATTCTGCCGGTCGTTTGTTTCCTGGATCATGCGCTGTTGCGCGGCCCGCCACTCCGCAGGCGTGTTGGCGTTGAAAACGCTGGCGGCCACATCACCGACCGCGGCCAGGGCGGCTTCTTCAACCCAGCAGACCCGCAACGCGGCCAGCGCCTCACGCACAGCCAAGCGTCCTGCCGCAAGGCTGGCGCGCAGGGCATCCAGAGAGCGGACGTGATAGAGCGCATGGAACACCTGCGCCCGCCCCCCCACCACAGGCACAACGGCATCCCACGCCGCGCCGGGCGCTTGGGCCACTTCGGCCAAATAGCGAAAAAGCGCCGCCTCCACAAAGGGCATATCACAGGCGACGGCCATGGTCCACCCTTCACAATAGGCCAGGCCGGAGGCAAGCCCGCCGAGCGCGCCGCCATCCGGCCACTGATCGGCGACAAAGCGCACCCCCAGCTCGGCGGGCAAGGCCGCCGCCAGCGCGGGGTTGTTGGCGACCACAACCACCCTGCCGCTCGCCAGGGGATAAAGCCGGCGCACGACCCGTTCCAACAGAGAGCCGCCGCCCGGCGTCGCCAGCAGCGCCTTATCGCGGCCCATGCGCCGGCTACGCCCGCCGGCGTTGACCAGCAAACTCAGGCGGCTGTCCTCTTGCGCTTCCACGGCTCCCTGATCTGGCTTCTCTGAATCTGGCCTCTCGGGCGCGGCGTCCCCTGGACCCTCTTGTACCTCTCTGAAATTGGGTTCTGATTTGGGCCACGCCAATCAAAACCGGCTGCCGACAAAAAGAGACGAGCCGGTTGCATCTCCGGATCTCGCCTCTTCAGGGGCTATCTTCGGATAGGCCCGGCTGCGCCGGATGCTGGGGCGATGGGGGAAGGGCGTTAAACCGCGTCCAGGAAGCGCACAGCATCGCCGACGGTGGCGATCTTCTGGGCCTCCTCATCGCTGATTTCACCGCCGAACTCCTCCTCGAACGCCATGATCAGCTCCACCAAGTCGAGGCTGTCGGCCTCCAGATCATCGCGGAAGCTGGCCTCCATCGTCACTTCGTCGGGGTCCACACCCAACTGGTCAACGATGATGTTGCGAATGCGCTCGAAGGTCTCTTTTTCGGCCATATGAAGCTCTCTCCTCTTGCGAATCTGCCGCGTAATGGCTGATGAATGTTTGCGTTTTGAATGGTAGCAAATAAAAGTTTGCGCCTACCGCGGCGGTATCGGCCAACGGCTCCGCCGTGGCTGTTACTCCTGGCGCTAGCCCACCGGGTACGCTTGCGCCATTGTAGTCACCGCCGTTCAACCTGTCAATATCCAGAGAACTAAAGCAACTCCAAAGCCCTCGCCGCTCTCCAACCCGGCGGCCCCAGGCGTCCGTCAGCAGCAACCGCCGCCAGATCATATGAACACCAACGAGTTTTGAAAGTTGCGCCCCAATTTGGATTGTGGTAATATGCACAATCAAGATAGCTTGAACCGTGTGGGTTGCTGAGTGGGTTCCGGCGAGCGACTAAGGACACGCAAAGGTAAGATTGCAGCACACGCCGCGGTCAGGAGGGAATGTCGTAGCCACTTTAGTCGCTTGCCGGAGCCGTGAAGTATGAGGGGAGCTTACTTCACAGCATCCACTTCAGCACCTCCTTTGGTTCCTCCTTTGTACCAGGCCCACCATCGCGCCCGCGGTGGTGGGCCACTCTTTTGTCCGGTCTTTTGTCCAGTCTTTTATCCGGCTTGATGCCCCCGGTCTGAACCTGAAGATCAGTCGCTCAACATGCCGACCGGCAAGGGCGCCTTGCCCAACTGGATCGGGATGCGCCGGACCTTTGGCTCAGAGCCGTCGCTGGGCGTCATCACGACCAGCCAAACCCCGTCCACCACAAACTCGGCCTCTACCGGATCGGCGCGAATAGCATTGACCAGTTTTGCGGCCTCATTCTCGCTCAACCCCAGAGCCAGGGTCAGGTGGGGCACAAAGGGCTGGTCCGCCAACTCCGGTCGCACCTGTGTGCGCACGGGCGCCAGGGCCTGGGCAATCGCGGCTTGCAACCGGACCAGCTCTTGGTGATCCTCGCTGTCCAGATCATCTACCTTCAGCATTACGGCCTTGTACTGGGGCCGGGTCCAATCCTGGACGGCCTCCGGCTCGGATAAGGAGACCCGGAAGGGGGCAAAGGCGGAGACGGCCCTGGCAACGCGCTCCTGCACCTCTGCTTGCGGGCAGACCGGCACAAAGCTCGGCACTAAGGTAATATGCCCGCCCCAGGCAGGCCAGCTTGCGCCCGGCATCTTTTTCGCCCATCGCTCAAAGCGACGGTCAATGACCTCGGGCAGCAGAATGTGAATGCTCATCTTCGACGTACCGTTCATGGTTTTCACTATACCCGGCATCGGTGCGCACTTCTGTGCGCTAAATTCTGGTGTAAGGGGGCGCATTGCGTGATGGCGCCGGCAACTCCCCTGGCAATTTGACACTCGCGCGACGAGGCCAGTATAATGCGCGCCTGGAAAGAGGCAAAGGCAATTGGCCTGGCGGCTGTCTTTCCTGGTTACACGGATATCGGCAAATCCCATGTCCAACCACGCAGGCATCGCTTCTGCATATCGTGTCTGTTGTTGCATCTGTCCTGAGCGGAGGCAGTGGCTTCCGGCTCCGGCAGAGCAATCTGCACGCTAGCCAACGCCGGAAGAACGATACGGCCCACTGCCTCCGCCCATCCGTCTGACGGGTCGGTGGGGTCATTGGGTGAATGTGGCGCCCAGGACTCCTGGGCGCTTTTTGTTTTCGCCTTTTAGAATCGAGCGCCAAGCAGCGCCAAAGCAAAGGAGAAGCTCTTGTCCAACACCATCTCACAGAGTGATCAGTCCCGTGTGTGCGCGCTGCCCGGTCTCTTGGTCTCGACCGCCTGGCTGGAAGAATATCTCGGCGCGCCGGACCTGCGCATCGTAGATATGCGCCCTGCCGACCAGTATGCCGAGGGCCATATTCCGGGCGCAGTCCAGCTCGACTTGGCGTCGCTGGCCTACGAGGAAGATGGCGTCCCTGGCATGTTGGTCGGGCCAGATGCCTTTGCGGCCATTATGAGCCAGTTGGGGATTGACGAGACCCAATCGGTGGTTCTCTACGACGCCAACTGGGGCTTGCCTTCGGCCAGGGCGCTCTGGGCGCTGGCGGTCTATGGGCACTCGGCGGCGGCGGTGCTCAATGGTGGCTGGGACCGGTGGCAAGACGAGGGACGGCCGGTCAGCCAAACGCCGGCTGTCTACCCGGCTGCCCACTTTACGCCGCGCCGGACCCCGGACCACCTGGCGGACCTGGCGTGGGTGCAGGCGCACCTACGTGATCCGGATGTGGTCCTGGTAGACACACGTACCCCCGGCGAATATGCCCAGGGACACCTGCCGGGCGCGATCAACTGGGACTGGATGAACGGTGTGGCGGTGGACGGTTGGGATGCGGCCCGTCCGGCTGCCGACTTGTCCACCGAGCTGGCTGCGCACGGCATTACACCCGACAAAGAGATCGTTACCTACTGCCGGTCGGGGGCGCGCGCCGCGCACACCTATCTGCTGTTGCGCCACTTGGGCTATAGCCGTGTACGCAACTACGACGGCTCGTGGCTGGAATGGTCGGCCAAGGTGCTGGGCGCCGGCCACGAATAACCATACCAAGAAACGTATAAAAACCGATGAGATACAGCGTTTGAGACATCCCTGCACCTAAGGCGTCCAAGAACCTAGGGCGCCCAAGAGAGGAGGCAAAGTCGTTGAGCAGCAATGTGGGCCGGCCCCAGGGCCAGCCATCCCTTCATGCGCCGGCCGGCTCCATCACCGGCCAGCCGTTCATCTCGCCCCATGTACGCATGGGGATATTGGCGCTCCTGGCGGCGCTTGCCATCCTGCTGGTCGCCGCCGCCATTCGTGGCGAGCTTGCGCTTTTCTGGGCCTTTGGTCTGGCCTTTGGCGCGGTGCTCCAGCGCAGCCGGTTCTGCTTCGCCAGCGCCTTCCGCGATATATTCCTCCTGCGCCACGGTCGCGCCCTGCGTGGCGTGCTGGCCGGGCTGGCCGTCGCAACCGCAGGCTTTTCCGTGATGATGGCAAAACAGACGCCCAACCCAAGCCTGGGCATCTTGCCGCCGGACGCCAACGTACTGCCCCTGGGCTGGCACATGGTGCTGGGCGGGTTGCTCTTCGGCGTTGGGATGGTGGTGGCAGGAGGCTGCGTGTCCGGCAGCATCTACCGCATGGGCGAAGGCTATGTCGCCTCCTGGGTGAGCTTCGGCGGTATTATGGCGGGCCTGCTGGTCGCTGCCTATACCTGGAACTGGTGGTGGCGCACGACGATTGCCGGCGCGCCGCGCATCTGGCTGCCCACCTACTTGGGCCATGCCGGGGCCGTCGCCGTAACCTTTGCCGGGCTGCTATTGATCTATCTGCTTGCGCTGTGGTGGGAGAGCCGGGGCGGCATGACGCTGCCGGAGATTCCGTTTGCCGCTGGCGAAGACGAAACCTTTACCGGCAAGCTCAACAACGCCCTGCGCCGGGTCTTTGTCCACGGCTGGCCTATCGTCACCGGCGGGGTGGTCTTAGGCGGGTTGAATGTCCTGCTCTTTATCTATGACCACCCGTGGGGGTTCACAGGCGAGGTCTCTCGCTGGGTGATCGGTCTCACCAACGGGATCGGCATTGGCCCCGGTATGCTGGAGGGCGCGGCCAGCCTGCCCGGCTGTGCGCTGGAGCTGGGCGAGGGGGGGCTGCTCCATCACATGTTCTTCCTGGTATGGGGCATGGTCTTTGGCTCCTTCGTAGCCTCGCTCTTTGCCGGCGAGTTCAAAGTGCGGCTGCCCCGCCAAAAGCGCCGCTATCTCCAGTCGGCAGCCGGCGGTGTGCTCATGGGTTATGGCGCCGGTCTGGCGATGGGCTGCACCATCGGCGCCTTTTTCTCGGCGATCCCCTCACTAGCCCTGAATGGGTGGGTCTTCGGCCTCTGCCTGGCAGTGGGCGCGTGGATCGGGGTAAAGATCATCGGGCGCATCGGCTAGACGCCAGGCTAGCCACTGTGTAGACGCCGAGCCTGTTTCTGGCCGGTTGAGTTTCTGTCCTGGCTGATTTCGATGGGGTTGTTCCGTAAGTTGGCTCCCAAAATTGGTTCTATAAAGTTGGTTCCATCAGGAGAAGAAAATGGCTTACCCACAGCTTGACGTGCGCGGCGAAATCTGTCCTTACCCGATGATGAAGACCGTACAGGCGCTGAAGAAGCTCAAGCCCGACGATCCGGGGCTAGAGGTGATCACCGACCACGCGCCTGCCCTGGAGACGATCCCGACCCAGGCGGCTCGCCTGGGCTATACGGCGACTATTGAGGAGACCGGCTCCCCTGAATGGCGAATTACCCTGACGCGCGCCAAGTAGCTGCGCGTCCGTCCTGTTGATGCTGAATAACCCATGGCGATCCAAAGCGATCAGATAGGAGAAAACCACGATGAAGCTCCCTGTATGGATTGGACTGACCGTCATTTTGTTGGGGGCGCTGGCGACCGCTTGCACCGTGCCGGCCCCCGCCGCGGCCACCCAAGTGCAGCCGGTGGAAGTCTATGCCAACCCCGATGTGCTGGTGGATACCCAGTGGATCCTGGACCACGCCGATGATCCGAATGTGCGCCTGATTGATGTGAGCGGTAGCCCCGACGACTACGCGGCAGGTCACATCCCTGGCGCTGTTTATGTCAACGTTAGCCAGGAGATGACCAACCCGGAGGATTCGACCCGCGGCCAGATCATGACCCAGGAGGCGCTCTCGGCGTTGATGAGCCGGCTCGGCGTCACTGCCGACACGACGGTGGTCTTCTACGACGCCTCCAGCAATTTGCAGGCCACCCGCGCCTATTGGGTGCTCAAGTATTACCAGCACGAAGATGTGCGCGTCTATAACGGCGGCGTCACCAAATGGCTGGCCGACGGCCAGACCCTGGTCACCGATGTCGTTGAGGTGACGCCCACCGAGTATGTCGCCAAGGAGCCGGACCTGGCGATCCGCAC
>DATLZJ010000408.1:0-6434 GCA_035574055.1 Caldilineaceae bacterium | reverse complement strand
TCAAGCGTTGCGGGCGTCATTTTGAAGTTGAGTATCCTCTCGGCGAGCCAATCGGCATCACCCTCAAGGATGGTTTGCCACACCGCAGCAACTTGAGGGTCCAGCTCCACCATCGTGATGTGGTCGGCCAGACGTTCAAATGCAACTGTTAGCGAGATAATGCCGCCTCCCGCAAATGGCTCAACAAACTCCCGTGGGCGCTCCGGGCGCGTTCGTAGCCATACTCGGATCCGTGGTACGAGCCAGGTTTTTCCGCCAGGGTAGCGGAATGGACTGCGCTGCGGGACCGAGGCTACATTCACGATAGGGGTGAGCGGCTGTTGCCTTTCACTATCATCTAGCCAGGAGAGTTGCCGCATGTCAATCCTCGTCTACTACCAACTGCTCATCTTGGTCGCCGGTAAACAGGGCTGAGAGTGTTAATGTATTGAAGCCTACACCACTGATTGTCCTCTTCTCGGTTAGCCTCTGCTGCAACTGCCGGCGAAACGCTTCTTCCGACCCAGGATTGGGAGTCGTGATTCTCAGCAGGGCCGGCGTAAATTGAGTGTAGATGGTCTGCATTCGGGTTAGGCGGTACCGGTTTGTCTGCGGGGATTCTATCAGGTCATAGATGAACCAGGCAACGTCGGCCGCCGCAGGTTCTACTTGCGGTAGCTCCGGCAATTGGGAGAAGAACGCTCGGTCCACAGCTACAGCCATCTTTTTGCCCCAAGCGTGTAGAATACCACCCTTGTAGATGAGCTGAGGCGCTAGACGTTTGCGTGATGATGACAGAAAGTCAGCTCTGGGGTAGTTTTTCTGCCCACGCCAGGAAAAGTTAGTATTTGCCTCGGGATCTTGCATGTAAGCAGTAAACGGGTTACGGATGTTGCCGGAAATGTAAACTGCCTGGACTTCCAGCGCGCCGAAGTCAAGCAATCTACTCTGGTCATCGTAAGAGGCCAGCACAACATCAATCTTCCCTGCCGATCTGCCGTCGGCATCGTCTAATTGGACTTCGCTGAAGGCAGTCCAATGTGTTCCTGGTGAGAAAAAGAATTCAGCTGCGTCGGTGGCAATTCGCCATCCTTCTCGAAATCGAACAGGGCAGATGATGGTAACATCATCGCCGTGGTAGACACTGCATACACCGAGGGGATCGCTGACTCGATCTTTTGTGCAAGACGGTACGATGTTGTTGAAAGGGCACAGTCGGTGCCGGCGATGGCGAATGGCGTCATCAGATAGATCGTCAATGCGATAGCCAAAGACTTCGGCCATAGGTTGGGCAGGCATTGGCGGGGTCGCCTTCTGATCGTGATACATTGTCAAACGGAAAGAGTTGCAAACATACCTGCTTCTTATGTAGATAGTAGTTCACTTGTTTATTTTAGACCATTCCTTTATGGTTCATGGATTGGTTGCTGGCGTTCGTCTCTGCCATCTTGAACCTGATATATCTATTGAAGAATTTCTATATTGACAAATATCAATCTATGTGCTACCCTCCCGGTACAGTCAAATGAGGGAAAAATGGTGAACGCCGATACCGCCAAACCAAAAACATCTCTTCCTGAGCTAACCCTCCACAGCCGGCTTGTGGGCTGCTGTGGTATGCTGCCGGCGTTACGCTGGACAGAAGAGGAGGCCGAGCGGTTGGCTGCCATGCTCAAGGCGCTGGCCCATCCGGTCCGTTTGCAGATCGTGGAGCTGTTGAGCCGCTATGCCGGTCAGGTCTGTGTCTGTGATGTCGAGACCCAGTTCGACCTCTCGCAGCCGACCATTTCCCACCACCTGAAGGTGCTGCGCCAGGCCGGGTTGATTGACTGTGAGCAGCGAGGTGTGTGGGTCTACTACTACACTCGTCCTGAGACGCTCGCGCAGTTGGCGACGGTTCTCGGCACTATGGCGGAGAGTGGGGAGAGCTAACCGCAAAAAGCCAACCGCAGAGGACGCAAAGAGCGCAAAGGGCAGAAGAAGACTGGCGACTAGACTTGAGCTTTGCGCTGGGACTTTTCGTCGGCGGCGACCCTCTGCCTTGCGTGGACTTGGAGTGCGTTTTTTTGGGCGTTATATTGATGTTTGTCAATATATAGGCTGGAAATAATGGACTGGAGAGGAGAGCAATGCCAAGCAAACCAGATGTTTCGACGGCTGAGGAGGTCGCCATCGGCCCGCTTGAGCCGGGCGAGCTAGGGCAAGTGTTGGCGCTGTTGGCGCGTAGTGGGCTGCCGGAGGCAGGCTTGGCCGATCACCTGGCGACGACCCTGGTCGCCCGGCAGGAGGGGCAGGTGGTGGGCAGCGTGGCGTTGGAGCTGTACGGCGAGGCGGCGCTGTTGCGCTCGGTGGCGGTGGCGCCGGAGCTGCGCGGCCGGGGGCTAGGACAACGGCTGACCAACAGCGCCCTGGCGCTGGCACGCCAGGCAGGCGTCCGTCGTCTCTATCTGCTCACCGAAAGTGCGGCGGATTACTTCGCCCGCCAGGGCTTTACCCCCATCCCCAGGGGTGAGGTCGAGGGCGCCGTGCAGCAATCGGTGGAGTTCACCTCGGCCTGCCCCCAAAGCGCCCAGGCAATGGTGTTGGCGCTGGCCTCCTAGCCGCGCCATGGCTTGGCCAGCGTGAAATGCGTTTTCCTTCCGGCCGTAGTGAAGCCTCTGGCGGAGGCGCGCCGCGCCCGAATGAACAGTTAACGGATGGTTGTATCAACGGCTATCGAATCTTCTAGTATCCAGCAGAGAGGGACCTATTTCATGGCACAGGAATCTGTAGAGCTAACCATGGACGCCGAGTCGGTTCGCCGGACGGTCCAAGAGTATTATGGGGCGCGGGCGCGCTCGGCCTCGAGCTGTTGCGCCCCTTCCAGTCCGGCAGGCGGGAGCAGCGCCAGCGGCTGTGGCAACGGCAGCGACTGTTGCAGCGAAGGCGACGCGGCGGCCCTCTATGAGGCGTCCGAGCTGGCCGGGTTGCCTGAAGAGGTGGCAAACTTCTCGTTGGGCTGCGGCAACCCGACGGCCATCGCCGCGCTCAAACCAGGTGAAGTGGTGGTTGACCTGGGGTCCGGCGGCGGGCTGGATGTCTTCCTGGCGGCGCGCCAGGTGGGGCCGTCGGGCTTTGTCTATGGCATTGATATGACCGACGATATGTTGGCGTTGGCCCGGCGCAATGCCGCCAAGCTGGGAATTCCCAACGTCGAGTTCCGCAAGGGCCACATCGAAGACTTGCCCTTGCCCGATGCCACCGTAGATGTGATCCTCTCCAACTGTGTGATCAATCTCTCCCCCGACAAAGGGCAGACACTCCACGAGGCGTTCCGGGTGCTGCGGCCCGGCGGGCGGCTGGCCGTTTCGGACATTGTCATTGACGGCACATGGGCCGATTTGCCGGTGAGCGAGGCGCAGGTGCGCACGGCCTTGAGCTGGGCCGGCTGCATTGCCGGCGCGCTGACGGTGGAGCAATACCGCACGCTCCTAGCCGAGGCCGGCTTCAGCGATATTCAGATCGAGATCCGCCACCGCTACCGGCTGGAGGATTTGGGCCAGAACCAGGAAGAGGTGATGGAGGTCCTTCCGCCGGATGTGATCCATCAACTGGTGGGACGCTTCGCCAGCGCCTCTATTACTGCCCATAAAGCGCCTGCGCAGGCAGCATAGAGCCGGCGCGATGGGCCGGCGCGCTGGCGTTGTTGGTCAAAGACTGAGCAATAAGGCGAAGATCAGCAGCGCCAGCGCGCTGGCAATCAGATGGCGATTTTGATACAAGACTTCGCGCCAGCTTACCTCCGGCGTGGGGGGGAAAAGCAGCGGCGTCGGCGAGATCAGCGGCGTCGAGACCGTTCCGGAGCCAAACAAGATCGCCCGGAACTCGGCAATGGTGGCCGGGCGCTCATTCGGATGCATGGCAAGCGCCTGGAAAATGGCCCGCTCGACGCGCGGCGAGACCTGGGGGTTGAGCTGGCGCAGCGAGACAAGCACGCCCGGTCGCAGGAAACGCTCTTTAGCGTCTGCCGGGGGGACGCCTGCCAGCAGGTGGTAGAGTGTGGCGCCCAGGCTGTAGATGTCGCTGCGCACATCGGTAAAACCGGTGTCGCCGCCGTATTGCTCCAACGGCGTATAGGCGACCGTGCCCCGGCCCTGGACGACCGTCACTGTGCGGCTGTCGTCGCTGTGCAGCACCTTGACCAGCCCGAAATCCACCAGCTTGACCGTCCCGCGCGGCGTCACCTTGATATTGGCCGGCTTCACGTCGCGGTGGACTACCGGCGGCGTCTGCTCATGGAGGTATTCCAGCGCATCCATCAGTTGGCTTGCCCAGACCAGCACCTGCTGCTCCTTGAGCATCTCCCCTGCCTTCTGCGCCTCGCGCACAATCTCCTGCAAATCCCGCCCGGCCACATAGTCCATCACCAGGTATTCGCGCGCGCCGATTGCGAAATAATCCGAGACTTTGGGCAGATTCGGGTGATCGAGCCGCGAAAGGATGCTGGCCTCGGTGCGGAACTGCTCCGACATCTGGTCCAGCTCATCTTCAGAAAGCGCGCTGTCGGTCAGGGCGGGCAATACCTCCTTAATGGCGCAGATGCGCCCCTCCAGCCGGCGGTCGGCAGCCTTATAGACGGCGCCCATACCCCCTTGCCCGACCAGCTCTAGAATCTCGTAGCGTTGGCGCAAGACCGCGCCCGGCTCTAAAATCTGCTGCACATCCTGCTCCAAGCCGCCAAGCGCCGTTCCTTTTATGTCACAGACTAGTTCTGGTATAATGCGAACAACTCGCACTTGCTCCCTCAAGGGAGCCAGACGCCAAGGCTAGGTGCGGCGGTGCATGGTCGCCCTCCTCGGTGTCCCGCGCCACATTATGCGCAACCGGCGTGCGGGTGTCAATCCTGGGTAGGTGGGTCCTCCGCTGCCTGCTCGACGCGAGACGATCATGAAAGCCCAAGATGAGCATATGGATACCGGCCCTGCAACTTCCTGCGCTCAGGCCAGGCCCACAGCGGGCCAGACAGGCGCCGGAAGCCGGGTAGACCAGGCACGGATGGCTGTGACAGTAGGCGCGAATGCGCAACTCAGGACGCCCCTCATGGATGGTATTATCGTCGGCAAATTCAATGATGGAGATGAAGTCAACAGGTCCGTTGACCCTGGAGTTGTAGCCGGTGGAAGTGAGGAGGATATGACTGTGGAGGCGCCAGCCGTGTTAGAGACTGCGATCAGCGACATGACCGACACCACCAATCTTGTTATGGATGGCGACAATGGCGTCGCTGTACTTCCCCGCCAACGTGAAAGCGCCATGTTGGTGTTGCAACGTGGCTCGGAAGCGGGCCGGCGCTGGCCCCTGGACCGCACTCGCCCCCTGGTGATTGGGCGCAGTGAGGAGTGTGATATTGTGCTGCCCGACCGCCAGGTTAGCCGCTACCATGCGCGCATCACCTGGGCGGGCGACCACTTCCAGGTGGAAGACCTGGGCAGCAAGAACGGCACCCACGTCAACGGCCAGGAACTGACCGAGCCGATGCCGCTCCATGACGGCGACGAACTGCAGATCGCGCTGCGCTTCAAGCTGGCTTTTGTGGATGCCGGCGCGACCGCGCCCCTGACGCTGGAGGGCGGCGAGATGGGGTTGCGGCTGGACAAGGAGACGCGCCAGGTCTGGGTCAACGGGAAACAGGTGGACCCGCCGTTGAGCCTGCACCAGTTCCGGCTGCTGGAGGCGCTGTGGGATGCGGGCGGCAGCGTGATCACGCGCGAACGGGTGATCAGCGCAGTCTGGCCCGAAGCCAGCAGCGAAGGCGTCAGCGAACAGGCGATTGACGCGCTGGTGCGCCGGCTGCGCGAGCGAGTCGCCGAGACCGACGAGGAGTTCCGGTACATCGTCACCGTGCGCGGCCATGGCTTCCGGCTAGAAAACCGTTGAGCTTGGGCGGCTCCCATGTAGCAGCGCCGGCCCCATCTGCGTTGACCCTGTCCGGCGGCGACCGGCTGCCTCTCGGACTCTATATCCACATTCCGTTCTGCGAGCGGAAATGTCCCTATTGTGACTTCAACACCTATGCCGGCTTGCAGGCGCATTTTACCCGCACGGTCGAGGCCCTTTGCCGGGAGCTGACAACTTGGGCTGCGCCGCTGGCCGGACGAGAGGTTAGCTCAGTCTTTATCGGCGGCGGCACGCCTACAGTCCTGGCCCCCGCCGAGCTAACCCGGCTGTTGGAGACGGTTCACCGGCGCTACCGGCTGGCGGCAGACTGTGAGATCAGTTGCGAAGCCAACCCCGGCACGGTGGACCGGCCCAAGTTCCAGCTTCTGCGCGGCTTGGGCGTCAACCGGTTGAGCCTGGGGGTGCAGAGCCTCCAGCCGGCGGAATTGGCCTTCCTGGGGCGTATTCATGGGGTCGCCGATGTCTACCGGGCTGTGGATGCGGCGAGGAGCGCCGGCTTCGACAACATCAACCTGGAC
>DATLZJ010000407.1:0-4310 GCA_035574055.1 Caldilineaceae bacterium | reverse complement strand
GCCGGAGTGTTTGACAGCCGCTTGTGCATCTTGGTACAATCTGGAACCGTTCTGTGCCCTTTGCGATGACCTTGGCGCTTGCTGGGCGGGCAATCCCCGCCGGCGCCGTCCATCCCATAAGCGCCGGCCCCTGTTTTGGCGTTGAGCTTGTTTTGGCGCTCGTTGCATTTGGCGCTCATTGCTTTTGCGCAGCCCATTGATGTGCAAGCGCAGCCGGATGGTTGTATAATCGGTGCGCACTTTGGCCGTAGCTTGCCGGCCAGACGCAGCACAACCGGAAAACCGCGTAGATAGATGCGCTTGATAGGCCGGCCGCTGGGGCCGCGCCCTGTTCAGTTTTGTATCTAGCCAACTTCGTCTAGCTAAAACTTCAATCGGAGTTCGATAGGAGCAGCAAGCCCGTATGCCCAAATCCGCAACCGATAAGCGTCACTTCATCATTGCTGCTGCGCTGGTGGCGATCTCCACGATTCTGATGGACCTGCTCCTCAAGAACGTGTTGCCCTTGCCGGTGCAGGCCAGCATCGAGGCGCTGACCATTGACGCCTTGATCGGCTGGCACTTCACCATTATTGCCTTCCTCTTCTCGCTGGTGGTAGTCTTCATGCTCTACAGCATCGTTGTCTTCCGCAAGCGCGACGGCGACAACAGCGACGGCGTCCATTTCGAGGGCAACACCACCTTGGAGATCGTCTGGACCGTCGTGCCGTTGATCGCCGTGGTGGTCTTCACCTTCTACGGCATCAATGCCCTGGCCGATGTCACCCAAGGGGGCGAGCAGCTCACCGTCAAGGCCAATGGCTTCCAATGGGCCTGGACCTTTGAATACCCGGAGGGCTTCGTCTCACCGGAGCTGGTCTTGCCTGTGAACCAGCGGGTCAACATGGAGATGCAAGCACGCGACGTGCTCCACTCCTTCTGGATTCCCGAAATGCGGGTCAAGCAAGACCTCGTGCCGGGGCAAACGACGAACCTGCGCTTTACCCCCATCCTCCCCGGCGAATACAGGTTACGCTGCGCCGAGCTGTGCGGGTTGAGCCACTGGAGTATGCTGGCGACGGTGCGGGTCGTGACGCAGGAAGAATATGAGCAGTGGGTCAGCGAGCAGGTGGCGGCCATGGATCAGCCCGCCGACGAGTCGCTGGCCCAAGCGGATTAAGCTGTCGCCGGCAAATCGGCAGCTCCAGAGTTGCTAAAGCTTTACCAAAATCGGCAAGACTGTAAGTGCGGCATCCCTGCCGCACATGTACGTCCGGCCAGAGGCGTACGGTAAGGATACCGCACCTACAACACACTGGCACAGAGTATTAATGGGCATCAATGGTCATTTTAAATAGTCATTTTAGCGGTGTGAAGGCTTTGCCTGACCGTGCAGGACGCAACGGTCAGAAGGATGCGAGAAGGAGAAGCGCATGTCTCTCATGTCGTTAGGCTTGGTGCGGGGCCTCATCGGCCAGGCGCTAGGTACGGCAGCCGGTATGGTCCTGGTGATCATCGCCCGGCTGTTGATTGGGTTGGAACCGGTCTGGGCAGAGGAGCCGGCCTGGGTCGTCGGCGCCATCTTTGGCGTGATCGGCTTCCTGATCGGTGTTGGCATCTTAGACGACTGGTTCAAGTGGACGCGGGGCATCGAGACGCCCATGCGCCACGGTCCGCCTCCGGGACAACCTGCCTGGGTGCGCTACTTCAGTGTTGATTACAACCACAAAGTCATCGGCATCCAGTATGCAGTCACCGGGCTGATCATGCTCTGCATCGGCGGCGCCTTTGCCGTCATCTTCCGCACCGAGCTGGCCCGCACCGGCTTTCAGTTCCTCCAGCCGGACACCTATAACACCATCCTGAGCCTGCACGGCTGGGCCGCGCTCATGTCCATTCTGATCAGCATCGGCGGCATGGCCAACTACCTGGTCCCGCTCATGATCGGGGCCGAGGATATGGCCTTCCCGCGGCTCAACGCCATGGGCTACTGGCTGAACCCACCGGCCATCGTCTTGCTGCTCGCCAGCCTCTTCTTCGGTTGGGACGGCGGCTGGACCGTCTACCCGCCGTTGAGCGCGATCGGCTCGCTGGGCTACCAGCTTGTCTTCTACTCCATCTTCACCCTGGGTCTCTCGTCCATTCTCGGCTCGATCAACCTGATCGTGACCATCTTGCGGATGCGCCCGCCGGGCATGAGCCTCTTCCGGATGCCCATCTTCTGCTGGGCCGTGCTGGCGACGAGCCTGATCCAGATGACGGCGACCCAGTTCATCGGCCAGGCATTCCTCATGGTCTCGGTACAGCGGGTGCTGGGCATGGGCTTCTTTGACCCGGCTCAAGGCGGCACGCCTATCCTCTTCCAGCACCTCTTCTGGTTCTACTCCCATCCGGCGGTCTACGTCTTTGTACTGCCGGGGCTGGGCATCATCAGCGAGATTCTGCCGGTCTTTGCCCGCAAGCCGCTCTTCGGCTATCGCTGGGTCGCCCTCTCCAGCATTGCCATTGCCCTGGTCGGCTTCCTGGTCTGGGGCCATCACATGTTTACTTCGGGCTATGCGCAATATCTGCGGGTGCCCTTCATGATTTCGACGCTGCTGGTGGCGGTGCCGACCGGCGTCAAGTTCTTTAGCTGGCTAGGCACCCTCTGGGGCGGCAAGCTGACCTTCCCAACCCCCATGCTCTTTGCCTTGGGAGCCATCTCGGTCTTTCTGATCGGCGGCTTGAGCGGCCCCATTCTGGCGACCGTCGCCACCGATTTGCACCTCCACGACTCCTATTTTGTGGTGGGCCACTTCCACGCCACCATCTTCGGCGGCTTTACCTTCCCCTTCTTTGCGGCCATCTACTACTGGTACCCGAAGATCACGGGGAGAATGTACAATGAGACGCTGGGCAAGATTCACTTCTGGATCATGACCCCCGGCTTCTGGTTGCAGAGCATCGGCCAGATGTCGGTTGGCGTCATGGGGATGCGCCGCCGCATCGCCGACTACGACCCGGCGCTCGGCGTAGAGCTGGGCCATGTGCTGATCACCATCGCCGGCTTCGCCATTGCCTTCTCGATCCTGCTGATGATCTACAACCTCTTCCACAGCGCCGAGGTGGGCAAGCTGGCCGGCAACAATCCCTGGCGCTCGCGCTCGCCCGAATGGCAGATTCCGTCGCCCGTGCCGGAGCATAGCTTCGCCGCCCCGATCGCGGTCGTGGGCGAGCCGTATGACTACGGGCTGCCCAATTCGACCTATATCCGCATGGCCCCTGCCGGAGCCGGCGATGACTAAGCCTAGCCGGAGCCGGCTCATCATTCGCAAGGGAGATCTCGTATGAGTGAACGACGCGCTGCCGCCTACCGGCTGAGCGCCACCGTCGCCCTGGCGCTGGCGGTGCTGACCGTCATCGAATACTATGCCGCCCTCCATTTCAACAGCACGGTCATCCTGTTTCTGCTGGCCCTGCTCAAGGCTGTGGCGGTCCTGCAATACTTCATGCATGTCGCGCGGCTCTGGTCGCAAGAGGGAGGACACTAAGCCATGAGTGCGACTGTTGCCCATCCGGCGACTCCAGTAGCCGTCTACGACGCTCACGGGCACGCGGCCCATGCCGGGGAGCATCACGGGCCGAGCTACGTCACCCAGCTCCGCCATAACCGGCTGGGGCTGTGGCTATTCTTCGTCTCCGAAGCCTTCCTCTTTGGCGGGCTGCTGGCGACCCGCTTCTACCTATGGGGCGCGCACCGGCCAGAGTTGGACCAGGTGATCGGGCTGCTCGTCACGTCCGTGCTGCTGTTAAGCAGCTTTTCCATGAACCTGGCCGAAACGGCCATCGAGCATGGCGACCGCAAGACCTTCTTGCGCGGGCTTATCGCCACAGCCATCCTGGGCACCATCTTCCTGCTCGGCGTGGTGATCTTCGAGTGGGGATTGGTGCCGGCCCTCTATGAAGGCCATCTCAAACCCTGGGATGGCGTCTTTGGCGCGGTGGTCTTTGCCATGACGGGGATGCACGCCCTGCACGTCATCAGCGGCGTGATCTTCATCCTCATCGTCTGGAATTTGGGGCGCAAGGGACACTTCTCGCCGGAGCGCCATTGGGGCGTCGAGTCTTGCGCCATCTATTGGCACTATGTTGACCTGGTCTGGATCTTCTTCTATCCGGCCCTGTACCTGATCGGTACGCCGGTACACTAGGGGAAGACGGTTCGCTTTTCAAAACCATGCATCCACTTGTACAGGCGCTGCTCGGACCGTGGGAGTGGCGTCTTGAGGTGTTAGCCGTTCTGGTCCCGCTTGGGGTGATGTACACCCTCGGCTGGCGGCGGCTGCGCCGGC
>DATLZJ010000406.1:0-2712 GCA_035574055.1 Caldilineaceae bacterium | reverse complement strand
TACGCGGTTTCCCTATTATACCGCCAGTCGGATTTGCAGGCAATGATGCAAAAAGCGCCTTGCGCCCAGAGATGCGTCATGCTCCTGACAGAAACCGGCGCAAAAGTAGCGGGCCGGATGGGGCAGCCCCATCCGGCCCGGCGCTATGCGAGTCATCCTTAAGCCGGCGCGCCTACGGTCTCGCCGGCAATGATGGCCGGCGTCGCCCGCTCTCGGAGCAAGGTGTTAAGCGCCGCCACCTCGCCCTCGATCACCGCCTGGAGCTGGGCCAACTGCTCGTCCACCAGACCGCTGTAATGGTCCACCAATTGGACGGCGCTGGCGGTCGGCTTGGCGTCAGCGCTCGCTACCACACTGATCAACGAGGCCAATGCGCTGTTGAGCCGGGGCCGTTGCACCAGACCATAGACGTTTTTCTGCTCGCCGGGGAGGATCAACGCGTCCTCGATCTTCTCCAGCTTGCCCAACGCGGCGTCTGCCGCGGCGACGATGGCTTTGTCCTCGACGAGCCGTTTGCGCCATCCCTGCACCTGCTCGCGCAGGTCGCGCAGCTTGAGCACTCCCCGGTGGGCGTCTGAAATCTTATCCCGAATGCGCAACAACAGGGCGTGCTGCGCCTCCAGGTCGGCCTGGGCGGTCTGCACGCGCGGGTCGTTGACGATCGGCAATGGCGCGCTGACGCTTTGCTCGCCCACGGTCAGGCGCACCTGATACTCGCCCGGCAGCGCCAGCGGGCCAAGCAGGCTTTCGGTCGCCGTCTTGTTCCCAGGCACCCGCACCGCGCCTTCATAGCGCAAGTCCCAGACAAAGCGGTTAAATCCCGGCTTCACCGGCAGCCACGGGCCGGTGTCCAACGACTTCTCCTTCTCGTCCAGTTTGTCGTACCCTTCCGGCTTGGGCTTGATGGTGCGGATCACCTGGCCCTGGCCGTCCAGAATTTCCAGCCGGATGGGCGTCTTGGCGTCTACCTCGGCAGGCAGGTGGTAGTAGAGGATGGCGCCGCGCGGCGCGCCCTGGCCGGCGTCGAAGAAACGCCGCTCCACCTGGCCGTGCTCGGTCTTCTTGGCCGTAAAGATGGCGGGGGCGCCCAGGCCGACAGAGTACCCGCGCCCTTCGCTGGTCGTCCAGGCGGCAAAGAGGTCGGGCAGGATACGATAGGCAGCGCGGGGACGGAACAGGCGCAGCTCGTCCGCGGCGGCAGACTGTTGCGCGTCCATCAGTTGGTAGAGCGGCGTCAGGTCGTCGAGAATCCAGAAGGAGCGCCCATGGGTCGCCGCTACCAGGTCGCTTCCCTTGATAGCCAGGTCGTAGATGGGCGCGACCGGCAGATTGCCCTGCCAGCGCCGCCAGCTTGCGCCGTCGTCCAGCGAGACATAGAGGCCGGTCTCTGTGCCTGCATAGAGCAGCCCGCGGTGGTTCGGGTCGGCGCGGATGACGCGCGTGTAGTCGTCAGCCGGGATGCCCTCGACGATCTTCTGCCAGGTCGCGCCGTAGTCGCTGGTCTTGTAGAGATAGGGCGCGGGGTCGTCCAGCTTGTAGCGGGTCGCCGCCAGGTAGAGGGTAGCCGGGTCGTGGGGCGAAGGCTCCACCGTGCGCACCAGGCTCCATTCGGGCAGATCGGGCGGCGTCACATTCTGCCAGCTCTGGCCGCCGTCGCGCGAGAGATGCACCAGCCCATCGTCGCTGCCCGCCCAAAAAACGCCCGCTTCATGGGGCGACTCGCGGAAGGTAGAGATAGTGCCGTAATGCTCGGCCCCGCTGGTGTCCAGGGTGATCGGCCCGCCCGATGCCTCCATCTTCGTCTCGTCGTTGCGGGTCAGGTCCGGGCTAAAGGGTTGCCAACTGTGCCCCTCGTCGGTTGAGCGGAAGGCGACATTGGCGCAGGTATAGAGGACGCCAGGGTCATGGGGCGAAAAGAGGATTGGATAGGTCCAGGGGAAGCGGTACTTATAGGCTTTAACGCCGACGCCGCCCGTCGCCTCCGGCCAGACATTGACCAGTTGGATCTGGCCGGTGCGGTGGTCATAGCGTTGCAGCGCGCCCAGCCCGCCGGGCGAGCTGCCGACCGCGCCCACATAGACAATGTTCGGGTCATCGGGCTTGACCGCGATGTAGCCGCTCTCGCCGGTGCCCGCCACATGGCAGTCGGCCCAAGCGATGGCCCCGCTGATGGTGTCGCTGGGCACGCTGATGCTGGAGTTGTCCTGCTGGGTGCCGTAGACCCGATAGGGGAACTGGTTGTCCACGTCCAGATGGTAGAACTGGGCAGTGAGCTGGTTGTAGATGGTGCTGAAGGTCTCGCCGCCGTTGAAGGAGACGCACGCGCCGCCGTCGTTGCCTTCGATCATGCGCCGGTTGTTGCGCGGGTCAATCCAGAGGTCGTGGTTGTCGCCGTGAGGGGTGCCCACCTCGCTGAAGGTCTTGCCGCCGTCGGTAGACTTCCACATGCTCAGGTTCAGCACATAGACCGTATCCGCGTCCTGGGGGTCGGCGATCACATGGCAATAGTACCACGGGCGCTGGCGCAGGTCGGGCAAGTCCGTCAGCAAGGTCCAGCTCTCGCCGTAGTCGTCGGAGCGATAGAAGCCAGGCTCCTCCTTGGCCTCGACAATGGCCCAGACGCGCCCGGCCTTGGCGGGCGAGGCGGCGACGCCAATCTTGCCCTTCAGCCCTTTGGGGAAACCGGGCCGGTCGCTGATCTCGCTCCAGGTA
>DATLZJ010000405.1:0-2356 GCA_035574055.1 Caldilineaceae bacterium | reverse complement strand
ACACGCGTGCTCGACTACCTTTGGGCCGGGCTGCCCATGGTCGCCACCACCGGCGAAGCCACCAGCGACCTGGTCGCCGCCTATGAGGTGGGCTGTGTGGTCGGCTACGGCGCGGTGGACGAGGTCGCCGCCGCCCTCCTCCACCTGCTGGCCGAGCCGCGCGGCGCGCGCGCCGCCAACTTTGCCCGGGCGCGCGCCGGTCTGACCTGGGAGAAGGCCGCTGCGCCGCTGATGGACTTCTGCCGGTCGCCCCGTCGCGCGCCCGACCGTACCGGCGACTGGCAGACGCCCGAAGCAACCGCGCAGGCGCTGCAAACGGCCCGGCTGGCCCACTGGGAGCAGGTTGCTGCCCAGGCCCAAGCCGAGGTCGAGCGCCTGCGCGCGCTGGTAGACGGCTATGAGCGGGGACGCTTCATCCGCGTCATGCGCTGGCTGAACACCGCCAAACGCCGGGTCTGGTCACGCCCATGACCGCGCTCACCCCTGCGCCCTCTCTGGCGCAGCGCGCCTACACCATCCTCACCCTCAACCCCTGGCTCTGGCGCCATATCTTGCTCCCGCTGCTCGCCACCCGCATGGCTCTGCTGGCGACGGGCTGGCTGGCGCGCGAGTTCCCCATCTGGCCCCTGTACCCGGTGATGGTGGTCCATGAGCGGGGTTGGCTCTTCTCGCCCTATCGCCTGTTGGATATCTGGGGACGATGGGACAGCAGTTGGTACATGGACATTGCGCTGAATGGCTATTCCCTGCTGGGCGATCTTGACACCGTGCAGAGCAACGTCGCCTTCTTCCCGCTCTTTCCTTACCTGGTGCGGGCCATGCTCTGGTTTGTGCCCGACCGGATGCAGACGGGCGGCGTGGCGCTGCTGGCCGGCCTGCTGATCAATAACACGCTGCTGGTCGCCGCCCTGATCCTTCTTCACCGGCTGGTGATGGAGTATTACGATGACCTGGCCCTGGCCCAGCGTACAGTGCTCTACATCCTGCTCTATCCGATGGCCTTCTTTTTCTCGGCCTTCTATTCCGAGTCGTCGTTTTTCTTCTTTGCCATTGCCACCTTCTATGCCGCCAAGCGCCGGGCCTGGGGTTGGGCGGCGGCCAGCGCGGCTCTCCTGGGCGCGACGCGACCATTGGGCGTGCTGATCGTGGCGCCCCTGGCCTGGATGATGGTAGAAGCCGCCGGCGGGCGGCTGCGTGGCCTGGGCCGTGAGGTCCTTTGGCTGCTGATCACGCCGCTCGGCCTGTTCGCCCATCTAACCCATATGTACCTGCTGACCGGCGACTTCCTGGCCCCCATGCGCGTCCAGCAAGCCTTCTTCCGAGGCGCAGCGACGCCCTGGCAAACCTTGCTGCACCCGGTCAACGCCGGCATCCTCATGACCCAGCTTGAGCAGGCTCTGACCGTCCTCTTTCTGGTGGGCGGCGTCTATGCCTGCTTCCGGCTGCCCTCTGCCGCCTACGGCCTCTATACCTTATCGCTGGTGCTGCCCCCCCTCTTCACCGGCACCCTGACGGCTGTCGCCCGCTACTACATGGTCGCCTTTCCGGTCTTCATCTTGCTGGCCGCCTCGGGCCGCCATCCCGTGATAGACCGGCTCTTGCAGACCCTGTTTTTCGCCATCCAGATTGTAATAATGGTAGCATGGAGCCAGTTTCACTTTGTTGCATAAGGATCGTTGTGTGAGTACCATCGCATAAAATACCATGCTTGCTGCCTCGGTCATCATCCCGGTCTGGAATGGCGCCCAGGAGCTACCTGCCTGCCTGGAGGCGCTTCTGGCCGAGCCGGAAATCAAACAAGGCGCCTGCGAAGTGCTGGTGGTGGACAATGCCTCCACCGACGGCTCTGCCGAGCTGCTTGGGGATCACGCGCTGCGCTATCCCCAGGTGCGGCTGATCCGCAACCAGACGAACCTGGGCTTTGGCGGCGGTTGTAATGTCGGGCTGGCCCAGGCGCAAGGAGAGATACTGATCCTGCTCAACCAGGATACCGAGGTGCGCCCCGGCTGGCTGGCCGCGCTGCTGGCCGTCTTCGCCGACCCTGCCATCGGCATCGCCGGCAGCAAGGCGCTCTATCCCGACGGAACGCTGCAACATGCGGGCGGCGTGGTGGACGCCCAAGGCAGCGGCAGCCACCGGGGCTATGGCGAGCCGGACCGGGGGCAGTACGACGCCCTGGCCGACGTTGACTATGTGACCGGCGCCAGCCTCGCCCTGCGCCGCGCGCTCTATGAGCAGATCGGCGGCTTCGACGAAGGCTTTGGCCTGGCCTACTCCGAAGATGTAGACCTCTGCCTGCGGGCGCGGGCGGCAGGCTGGCGGGTAGTCTATGCGCCCTCGTCGGTCCTGATTCACC
>DATLZJ010000404.1:0-16782 GCA_035574055.1 Caldilineaceae bacterium | reverse complement strand
TCCGGCGCAGCGGCCAACTCGGCGCCCTGTCGCTGGGCCTGGGCGTGGGCTTCCTGCGCGCTCGCCACTTCCTGGCGCAACGTGTCCAGCTCGCCCAGCCGCGGCAACTGCAATAGCTCCTCCTGAAGCCGGCGCGCCGCCGCCTGCTGCTCCTGCAAGCGCGTCTCCTGCTCCTTGAACAGGCGTTGGGTCTCGCTATAGCTCTGGCGCAGCGCCCGAAGCTGCTCCTGATTGCGCGCCAACAGCTCGCCCCGGTGGCCGTCGGTGAGCGGTTGTTCACAGAGCGGGCAGACTGCCGTCTGGATGTTCTCCAGCTTGGTCGTCTGCTCTTTGAGCAGCTCGCCGCGGGTCTTGTAGTCATTCATGACCGCGCGCGCCTGCTCCAACGCCGCCGAATACTCGGCGATGCGGTCCTCGACGGCGCGGCGCTCCTCGTCAATCTGGGCCTTGCGGGCCAGTTGCTCGTCCAGCGTAGCCAGCCGCTTCTGGAGGCGGTCCACCTGATCGGCCAACTGTGCGGCGAGCCGCTTGGCATCCTCCAGCCGGGCTTGCTGCTGCCGGGCTTCGGCCAGGGCCTGCTCCAGCTTGGCCTGCTCGTCCACCGCCGCGGCCAGCTCAATGACCGCGGCCTCGGCGACGGCGATCCCCGCCAGCTCCTGGGCCAGTTGCTCCGCCTGGCTAGACGCCAACGCAACCGCCTTGTCGGCAGCGCTGCGCTCACCCATCAGCTCGGCGCGGCGCCGCGCCTGTTCGTCCAATCGCGCCTGCTCGGCCTGGACTGCTTGATAGCGCCGGTAGCCAGCCTCATTGGCGGCGACGATACGGCTGGCCTCCTCGGCATCGGCCAGCGCCTGCCTGGCGAGCGTCACGCGATCCTGATCACTCTTGAGCTTCTGGCACGCCTGGTCTACCTTGCGCTCCAGCGCCTCCAGCGCGACCCGCGCCGCCTCCGACCGGCTGAATTGTTCCTGTATCTTGACCAGCTCCACACCGGCGCCGGTCAACGCCTGCTCGGTCTCCTGCAAGACTGCCACGCGCCCGGCTACTTCGGCCTGCAATGCGGGCAGCCGCTCCATGCGCCCTTCCAGGCCGGCGATCTCTGCGGCAATTGCGCTTTGCCGCTGCTTCAACAGATGGACCGGCTCGCGCAGCTTTTCCACTGCCTCTGTGTACTCGCGCACCTGGAGCAGCCGCTCAAAGAGGCTCTTGCGCTCGGCGGCGGAGGCCAGAAAGGCCGCGGTGAGTGTCCCCTGGGGCACCCCCACCGCATCCTTGAACAGGGCCGGCAGGTTCGCCCCGGCGGGCACGCCCAAATGCTCGCGCAGAAAGCGCAGCACATCGGCCTTGCCCTCGCAGACTTTGGCATCCAGGCTGGGGTCAAAGACATAGTATTGGGAGCCGCTGCCCACCCGGCGCACCACCTCATAGGCGCGCTCGTCGGCGCTGCTGATGAAGTTGACGCGCGCCGTCCCCTGTTTGGCGCCGCCGCGCACAAACTCGGCCTGGCTATACTCCAAGCTGTCGAAGAGCACATAGCCGATAGCCTCCAGCAGCGTGCTCTTGCCTGCGCCGTTGTGGCCGACAATGGCATTGACGCCAGGGGTAAACTCGACCTTGGCGTACTCGTAGCTCTTGACGTTCTCTAGCTCAACCGACAGGATCTGCATGGCTGTTCACCTGGGGCGCCGGCTCCTCTGCCTGCTCAATTTGGGCCATCTGGCTCTCCAGCTCCTCGACCACGGCCTCAGGTGCGGCGCCCTCCAGCGCCAGCGCCTTCAGCCCCAGGGCCAAATTGGCCCAGCGACCGCTATGGGGCCGGAAGCGCGCATCGCGGCTGAAGAGGTCGGCCAGCACCTGACGTTCCAGAACAGGCCGGCTCACGGCGCCGCCGCTCTCCACCTGAAGCTCATTGCCCTGGGTGGCGTTGCGGACGATGACATGAAGCGGGTTGTAACACTCGCGCACCATCTCCTCCAACCGGCCAATCGCCAGCGCCGAGCGGTCAAAGGGAAGCACGCCGCTGAGGTGGAGGACCACCACAGGCCGGTCGTTGGGACCCAGCCGCGCCACACCATGGTCACGGGCGCGGCGCGCCAGGTACGCTTCACAGTTGGCGTAGAGTGCATCGGGCGAGTTGTGGAGGTCTACCTTGAAGGTGAGGTGATAGAAGCGGCGCCGGCGGTTGGCGCGCAGCACGGCGGTATGCTTCATGCCGTCGCCCCGGCGGGTGTCCACATCCACCAGATAGTAACCCCGCTCCGGCCAGGCGGCTTCGGTGATGCTGCACGTCTCCAGGCTGCCCGGATTGTAGACCCAGCCGTCCCGCTCAAAGGGCTTATGGATGTGCCCAAGCGCCAGATAATCCACATGGGGGCGCAGGGGCGCAAGCTGGCGTGCGCTCAGGCCCCCCACCTCTTCAGGCAGCACCCCTTCCATCCCGGCGTGGGTGAGAAAGATGGCGTACTCCACCCCATCCCGCGGCAGCTCCGCCAGCGCCTCGGCGTAGCCGGCCAGCGCCCTGGCTGCGGAAGCGCCCTGGTAGCGTAGCCCATGCACCCGCACCCCTGGCTTCGGGTCAATATAGGAGCCGTCGCGGCGGCTGTACGCCTGGAGCTGGGGCTTACCCTCCTTAAAGGCGGGGGGGTCCAGGAGGATGATCAGGTCGCGCAGCGCGAGGAACTTCATCCAGCCGATGTATTCATCGTAGTAGGCGTGCTCATGGTTGCCTTCGACGGCAATGCAGGGAATGTTGGCGGCGCGCAGCCGCTCCAGCCCGCGCATGGCCTGGTTGAGGGTCAGCGCATCAATGGAGCGCTTCTGAAAGAGGTCGCCGGCCAGCAGGACAAAGTCCACTTGTTCGGCGATAGCCGTGTCAATGACATCTATGAAGGCATAGCCAAAGTCATTGAAGCGCTCGCGCAGGTTGTATTGGCGATAGCCGAGGTGGCAGTCAGCCATGTGAAGAAAGCGAGTCTGCATGGGGGAGGTCGGATTCCGGATAAACGTCCGGGCGTCTAAGCAATCTCGATGCCTGCCGGCCCGATGGCTTACCGCTCTTCAGACAGGAACCAGCTCAACACGGTGCTGACAATGCTGATGATGACGCCGGCAGCCAGCGCCCACCAGAAGTTATTGAAGGCAATGAGGTCGCCTGCGACAAGTCCAGTGAGAAACTGCGTGAGAATGAGCATCAGAGCGTTGATCACGAAGGTAAACAGCCCCAAGGTCAGGATGGTGAGCGGACAGCTTAGGAGCTGGACAACGGGCTTGATCAGGGCATTGACAACGCCAAAGACAACAGCGACTAGAATCAACCCTCCCGCGTCTCGCGTCAGCGTCATTCCCCTCAGGAGCAAGTCGGCGACAAAGAGCGCGACGGCGTTGATCACCACACGGATGACCAAGTTTACCATAAATTCCCCCTTATGTTTAGTTTCACCTGCGCTGTTAGCAGAATCGGAGGGCCGGACCCAGAGCCGGAGAGGGGTTAGCCCTCGCCGATCTTGCGCCGCATGGTCAGCAGCGTCTGCAGCCGCCGGAAGCCGAACTCCTGGCTTGCCTCCAGGGCGGCCGTATGGTCCGCGTTCAGTGTCATCTTGACGGGCCAGCGCGGATACTCCTGGAGCGTCGCCAGCGCCCATTGAAGCAGATAGGACTCATGCGCGCCGTACAGTTCGGGCCGCGCCCACAGCTCCAGGGTATGGACGCCGCGCCACCGTTGGGCGGTTAGGATCAACGCGGCCTCGAAGCGTCGCGTGCTCAGGATGGCGCGGCGATAGATGCGGCGCCGGCCCAATGTACGCCACAGCCACTCGCCGATCTGGCCCTCCAGCGGCATCTGGAAGTCGCTGCGCCGGAGCGCACGCCACCATTGGGCCTGGTTGTTCAACTGGGCCGTCGCCAGCTCGTAGAGGGGCTGCCACTGGTGGGCGGCGAAGGGATAGAAACCAGGTCGCTTGGGTGGAAAGTCTACCTTGGGCGCCCGGTCCAACCGCAGGTCCACCGCGCCGCCGACCTCTTCAAAGCCAAGCGTGGCATAGAGGGCGCGGGCGACCTGGTTATGGTCATAGACCTGGAGCACCGCCCAGCGCCCATCCGACTGCTCGATATGCTCCAGGGCGCGCGCCATGAGGCGACGGGCAATCCCCCGCCCACGATAGGCGGGGGCGACAGCCACATTGGCGATCTGCCAGCGGTTGCCATACTTATCGGCTCGCTGTACAGTGATGTTGCCGACGATCTTGCCATCCTCCAGCCAGACAAAGCCGCTGAAGACATCGTCCAGTTCGCCGGTGCTGCGGCTCAGGAGCTTGAGCAGGCCGCTGAGGTGGCTCATGATGCGCATCTCGCGCAGCGCGGCCATGCCGCGCGGGTCCAGCTCATTGGTAAAGGCATCCGCGATCAGCTCGGCCACCGGTCGCAGGTCGCGACCGATGTCGAATGGGCGAATGCCCGACCGGACCTCCTCATGCAGCCGCCCGGTGGCGGCGTTGATGGCTGCCATTGCCCGTCTGGCCTATCTAATCCTATGCGGCCACGCGCACCAAGGCGGGCCGCAGAACTCGCCCCTTGTACTCATAGCCGGCGCGCACGGGAGCGATGATGTGGCCGCTCTCGACCGTCTCGCTCGGCTCACTGCTGATGGCCTCATGGCGCACCGGGTCGAACGGCCCCTCCGTGGGGATGGGCGTCACCCCCTGGTCTATGAGCACGTCCAACAACTTCTTCTGAATCTGGCGGAAACCATCCAGCCAGGCATCCTGTGCCGCGTTGTCGCTTCCATTGAGCGAGACGCCGGCATTCTGGAAGGCCAGGTCAAAATCATCTATCACCGGCAGCAAGCGCATAATGAGACCCGCATTGGCGCGCTCGATCTCCTCGGCCACCTGGTTTTCCAACCGGCGCCGGCTATTTTGAAAGTCGGCGGCCGTGCGCTGGAGCTTGTCCAGATAGTCGCTGGCCTTGGCCTGGGCCTCGGCCAGCTCCTGGCGAAGCTGCTCGATCAGCTCTGCCTCGCCCAACACCTCGGCTTGCTCGGTTGCGCTCACCTCCTGCGTTTCGCCGGGCTGCGCGGCAGCCGCCTGCGGCGCTTGCTCCTGTGCCTCATTCACCGGCTCGTTCGCCAGCTCTTCCGACAGGTTCTCTGCCTGCTTCTCCTGTACCATACCTACACCCTAACTCCCTTGTCTATCTACTTACGCCCTTACGGGCCGACCATTTCATCAACCATCTCGCTCATGAGCGTCGCCACATAGCGCACCGCGCCCATCGAGCGGCCATAGGACATGCGTAGGGGGCCGATCACGCCCAGCAGCCCGCTCGCGCGGTCGCTTGCGCCGTAACGGGCCAGCACCAGGCTGATATCACGCAACTCGGCAAAGCGACCGTCGCCGGAGATGACCACGCAAATGTCCCCTACATCGCTGTACCGGTCCACCACCTGCTCCAGCACCGACTGCTCCTCAAAGACCTGGACAATGCGCCGCACGTTCTCACCCTCGGCGAACTCCGGCGCATCCAGCATCTGCATCAGCCCATCCCGGTAAATCTGGCCGTCCAGGCGCCGGTCATTGCGCTGCATCAGCTCTACCGTCAGGGCAGCCACCTGGCGGGCAAAGGGCGAGAGGACATTATACTTCTGGGCAATGGCGCCGGCGGTCAGCCCGACCAGATGGTCGTTCAGCTCATTGCTGATACGGCTCAGCTCGTGCTGCTCCATGGGCTGGTCCAGGTCGAACAACTGCTGTTTGACGGTCCCCTCCTGCAACACCAGGATCAACAGCACCTTAATGCCGTGGATCGCAACCAATTCCAGGTGCTTATAGCGGCTGGCGGTCATATGGGGCGCGGTCGCCAAGGCCGCGGCCTGGGTGGTGCGCGCCAGCACCGCCGTGCTGAGGCGCAGCCATTGGTCTAGCTCCTGGCGCGCCTGGGTGAACTGGCTGCGAATATCCTGGCGCTCGGCAGAGGGCAGCTCGGCGTCGGCCAGCAGATGTTGGACATAGTAGCGATAGCCGGCGTCGGTGGGCATCCGGCCTGCGCTGGTGTGGGGGTGAGTCAACAGCCCGGCGCGCTCCAGCGCAGCCAGATCGTTGCGAATGGTCGCCGGGCTGACCCCCAGGTCATATTGCCGGGCAATGGTCTGGCTGCCCACCGGCTGAGCCGACTGCACATACTCCTGTATCACGATTTGCAGAAGAACGGCTTGACGTTCGGTCAGTTGCTCAGTATCGGTAGCCATAATCGGTTAAATGCTATCAAAGAATCGCAGGTCGTAATGTCAGTAGGCATTACGATTGGTCCCTAATATCCACTGCACCACCGTGCGGATCAGAATTTTCAGGTCAAGCGCCAACGACCAGTTCTCAATATACCAAAGGTCGTACTTGGTCCGTTCGATGATAGACGTGTCGCCGCGCAGCCCATTGACCTGCGCCCAACCGGTGATCCCCGCCTTTTCGCGGTGGCGGTCCATGTAGCGCGGGATGCTCTGGCGGAACTGCTCGACATAGACCGGGCGCTCCGGTCGCGGCCCGACCAGGCTCATGTCGCCGATCAGCACATTGATGAGCTGGGGCAGCTCGTCAATATTGAAGCGGCGCATGATGCTGCCCAGCTTGGTCCGCCGCGGGTCGTCCGGCGTCGTCCACCCTGGCCCATCCTGCTCGGCGTCGGTGCGCATCGAGCGGAACTTGATCATCTTGAAGGGCACCGCGTCCAGCCCCATGCGCTCCTGGATATAAAAGACCGGCCCCGGGCTGTCGAGCTTGACCAGCAGCGCCGTCAGCAGCAGGAAGGGACTGAGGAGCACCAGCGCAATGGCGCTAAAGACCACATCCATGCCGCGCTTGAGCGTCAGCCGCCACCCCTGCAACGCGACGTCGCGAATGGTCAACAGCGGCAGCCCGCCCAGATCGCCGATGCCTACCTCGCTGGCCATGATCTGGAACACGTCCGGGAAAACGCGGATGCCTACCTTTTCGCGCTCGCACAGGCTGATGATCCCGACCAGTTCCTGATGGCTGCTCTCCGGCAGGCCGATGATCACCTCGTCAATGCCATAGCGTTCGATGATCCAGGGGATATCCACCAGCGTCCCCAACACCGGCACGCCCATCACCTTTTGGCGGCGGTTGGCCTTGCCGTTGTCAATAAAGCCGACCATCTGGTAGCCCAGCTTTGGGTTCTGGGCAATCTTCTGGTAGAGCATCTGCCCCACTTCGCCCGCGCCCACGATGATCACCCGGTCATCGCCGATGCCCTTGGCCTGGGCCTGCCACTGGACGAGCGCATGGAGCGAACGTGATAGGGTCAACAAGCCAATGTTGAGGGCCGACGCATAGATGATCAGCGGGCGGTGATACTTGAAGGCGGGCAGCCCCAGGGTCAAAACCGCCACTGTCGTCAGCGTCGCAAAGATGTTATAGAGAATGATCTTAAAGAACTCGTCCAGATGGCTGATGGGCCGCCGGCGCTGGTACATGCGCTGGACAAAGAAGATGCCGATCAGCACCACTGTATAAACAGCCGGCAGCGGCCAGAACTCCAAGAAGGGGCCGATGACCACATCCGGGTTGGCGTCGAGAATGGCATGGGACAGGAAGAACGCCAGCCAGGTGGAGCCGATGTCAATGCCCAGCAGCGCCAGCAGAAAAAAGAATTGGGGCCGCTTCAGGAGCACAGGCCGGTGGCTGCGCCGGGCGCGATATTCAAGATTGGCGGTGCTTTCGGTGAGACTTTGTTGCATGGTCCTAGCCCACCATCGAACGCGAAGCACGATCCTGCGCCTGCGGACCGGACGGAGGCCGGGCGCTCATGGGATGCGCGCGGGCGCGGGAGCCATCCTCCCGGCAATAGGCCCAGAGATGGCGGGCTACATCCAGCCCACCCATGACCCCGATGCCCAAGGCGATGGCGCGGTCCAGCAACCACCCGGTCTGCCGGCGGTAGTGCTTGCGATAGAAGATCCACATGGCCTCATAGAAGTCAATCCGGCTCTTGGTGCTCTGGCGGCTCGCCGCTTCCTTGACATGGGTGATCTCCACCTGCCCATTGTACCAGACCTGCCAACCCGCGTCCTTGATCCGCTTGGCCCAGTCCAGGTCCTCGCCATACATAAAGAAGCTCTCGTCCAACAGCCCGACCTGGAGAATGGCCTCGCGGCGCAGCAACATAAAGGCGCCGACCACCGAATCCACGGGGTGGACGGCATCTTCCGGCAGATACTCCAGATTATAGGCGTTGAAGCGCCGGCTCTTGGGAAAGAGCCGGCTCAACCCGATCTTGCGATAAAAGCTCACCTGCGGCGTCGGAAAGCTACGCCGGCAGGCGCGGTCCAGGCTGCCGTCCGGTCGCCGCACCCGCGGGCCGGCGACCCCGACCGCCGGGCGCTCCTCTAGAAAGCGCACCATCGCCTCGATGGCCGTGGGCGGAACCATGGTGTCCGGGTTGAGCAGCAGCACATAGCGCGGCAGGCTCTGCCCTGTTGCCGGCGGCGAATCGTCTCTAAAACCGAACCAGCGCAGACCCTGGTTGTTGCCTGCGCTGTAGCCGATATTGATCTGGTTCACCATCAGCTTGGCCGCCGGAAACTCCGCGGCCACCATTTCGGCGCTGCCATCGGTGCTGGCGTTGTCTACGACGCAAACCACATAGCGCAGCGATGTCTCGCTGGCGAAGACCGAACGCAAGCACTCGCGTAGCAGGTGAACCGTATTGTAGTTGAGAACGATGATCGCCAGATCCAGGTCGTTCAGCGCAGCCTCCCGGCTCGCCGATAACTGCACCTCACTTCGACGCTCAGAACTTCGACGCCCAGTGCCGGGTGAATGGTTCATGCATCTTTCCCGCAGCGCGATGGACTGTCAGCGGCGCGCGAATTCCGCAGACTGGCGGCGGATAGACCACCGGCATTGTAGCACACGCGAGCGATTCCGGTCAAAGATAGGGCCAATTCTAGACCGGCTCAAGGCGCCGGCATGGCCTCGACGCCCGCCGCCGGGCGCAGCCCCATGTCGCGGATGGCCGGATTCGCCAGCGCCGCCAGCAAGGTCGCCGCCAGCAATAGCCCTGCGCTCGCCAGAAAGCCGGTTATACTGACCTGGATCAACGCGCCGGCCAAGGCCATGGAGACCGGCACCAGCCCCACACTGGCAAACATTTGCAGGCTCATCACCCGGCCCATCATCGCCGCCGGAGCCGCCTTTTGCAGCCAGGTGAGGTAGAGGATTCCCACATAGCCGTTGGCGGCGCCCATGAGCAGCGTCACCGCAGCCGCCGCCCAGGTAGACCAGAGGAAGCCGATTGTCGCCAGGCCAACCCCCAGCAGCGCCGCCAACCCCAAGAGCAGCGGTCCCAGCCGCCGAGGCGACGGGGGCGGCAACAGCCCGGCGAGCAGAGTCCCGGCCAGGGAACCGCCGCCGAGGGCAGCGATGACCATCCCATAGCCTGCCGCGCCCTCGGCAAAGCGGGTATCGGCCAGCACCGGCGCCCCCACCACAAGCGGCCCGGCAAAGAGAAAGTTGATGGCCGCCACGACTGTAAAGATGCCGCGCAGCGTAGGGTCGCGCCAGACATAGACAATGCCCGCGCGGATGGCAGCCCAGACATTCTGCTGTTCGCCGGGTGCGATGCGGGGCCGTTCCGGCATCCGGATCCGCCAAAGCGTCGCCGCCGAAATGAGAAAGGTCAGGCTGTCGAAGGCGAAGGCCGCAGCAATCCCGGCCAGCCCTGGCGCCATCTCGCCATCCGGTCCGGTTGCGCTGCCTCCTAATAGGGCGATCAGCAGGCCGGCCAGCGCCGGCCCTACGAGCTGGGTCAACTGAAAGCTCCCCTGGTTGAGCGCATTGCCGGCCTGGAGCTGTTCGGGCGCAAGGATTTCCGGCATCATGGCCGCGCCTGCCGGAAAAGAAAAGGCATCTACGACTCCAAAGACGAGGGCAATGGCATAGAGGTTCCACAGCTCAATGGCTACACCCCAGACCAGCGCGGCCAGCAGCGCCGTCAGCGCCAGCCGCAACAGCGCCGATGCCAGCAGAATAGCGCGGGGCGAAAAGCGGTCGGTCAGCGCCCCACCGATCAGCATCAGCAGCGCCCGCGGGATGCCTCCCAACGCCAGCACTGTGCCCAGCGCCAATGGGCTGCCGGTCAACTGCAACACCAGCCAGGGCATGGCAATCAAATGCACTTGGTCGCCCAACATCGAGACCAGTTGGCCGAGCCAGAGCAGGCGAAAGTTGCGGACGCGCAGAACGGCCCAACGCGCGATGGGCGCGCCCGGCAACGCCGTCGCCCCATCCGGGGCCGGATGATTTTCTGGGTTCATACCAGGCCGGCGGCTCCTCTCTGCGTTGCGGTTCCCGATTGCTGCGTTGAACTGGAGGGCCATTACGGCGCCCTGCGGTGGTCGCTGCTATACTACTTAGTTTAGTTGTCAGTTTAGTTGTCAGTTTTAGTTTAGTTGTCAGTTCAGTTTAGTGGGTTCTCCGTTTGGTTGGTTATACTAACTGGTGATGCTCACCACTGGAGCTGGCGCCCTGTCGCGCAGGATGGTTGATGTCCGAGACAGTACACTTAACACCCAAGGCGTCCAAGACAATCTTGGTGGTTGATGATGATCGGTTGATGCGTCGCAGCCTCTCCGCCACCCTCGGCCAGGCCGGCTATATCGCGCTCACGGCAGGCAGCGCCGAAGATGCACTCGAAGCGGTGCGCGTCCAACGGCCCGACCTGGTGCTGCTGGACATCGGTCTGCCTGGGATGGATGGTCTGGAAGCCATTCGTTCGCTACGCCAGGTCGCCCCTCGCTTGCCGGTCATTTTCGTCACCGCCCGGCGCCGCGAGCTAGACGAGATTGTGGGGTTGGAGCTAGGCGCAGACGATTATATCACAAAGCCCTTTGATATGGATGTGCTGCTGGCCCACGTCCGGGCAGTGCTGCGCCGCTCCCATAGCGCCGCCAACGATGGCGCATCCGCGCCGGTGACGGTGGGCGACCTGGAGATTGACCCCGCCGCACGCGAGGCGCGCCTCGCCGGTCGCCGGCTTGACCTGGCGCCGAAGGAGTTCGACCTTCTGCTGCTCCTGGCGCGCCACGCCGGACGCGTCCTCAGCCCTGGAGAAATCCTGGAGACGGTCTGGGGGCCTGAATGGGCCGGCGAGAACCAGACATTGTATGTGCATGTGCGCTGGCTGCGCGAGAAAATCGAGGAGGACCCAGCCCATCCGCGGCGCTTGCTGACCGTGCGCGGCTCAGGGTATAAGCTTGTGGCCGGTTGATGGTCTCCGTTTAGCTCCGTTCGATCCATCGTCCCATGTTTCAGAGCCTCAAGACCCGCCTTGCCCTAAGCCATGCGCTGCCCGTCCTGCTCTTTGTCGCCCTGCTGGGCGTGATTCTGCTCAATCAACTGGAGCGGGTCTACTTTCTGGACAACCTGGCCGTGGAGCTGGCAGCCCAGGGCGCCATCATCGCCTCCTTTACCCGCGAAGAGCCACAGCTCTGGACCAACCCACCCCTGGCCCAATTCGTGCTAGTCCAGCTCCAGGAGCGGATCACGGCCCGGCTCATGCTCATTGACGGCGGGGGCCGGGTCATTGCGGCCAGTTGGTTTGACGGTGCGGAAGCGGTGGGCCGGTATGTCGACAGCGTCGCCGTGCGCACGGCGCTGGCCGGCGAGCCGTATTGGCGAGTGACCTACAGCCCGGAGATCGGCGATCAGATTTTGGATGTGGCTGTGCCGGTCACCCTGAGCCGGGGGCGGGTCGTCGGCGCGGTGCGGCTCGCCAACAGCCTGGAGGAGATCCGGCGGCGGGTCGCGCCGCTGCGTATCCTGTTCTGGGTCACACTGGGCGCAGGCGCCGGGCTGTCGGTGCTGCTGGGCCTGGTGTTGGCCCAATCGGTGGCGGCGCCCCTGCAACGGTTGGCGACAGCCGTCGCCGGTTTCATCCCAACCTCGCCGCCCCAGCCGGTGCCGGAGACCGGGCCGACAGAGGTTCGCACCCTGGCTACGGCTTTCAACCGCATGGGCCGCCGGCTCTATGACCTGGAGCAGTCGCGCATGGTCCTGCTGACGGGCATCGTCCATGAGCTGGGCAGGCCCCTGGGCGCGATCAAGGCTGCAGCTCAGACCATTCGCGGCAGCCGGGATGCCGAGCTGGCGGTCGAGCTGGCCGGCGGCATTGATCTGCAAGTAGACCAGCTTCGCCTCCAGCTTGAGGACCTGGCGCTGTTGAGCGAGATGGAGCTGCAACGGCTCCAGATGGAGTACGAGCCGGTGGATGTGGCCGAGCTGGTAGCGGTGCAATGCCGCCAGTTCAGCGGTCTGGCCGCCGACAAGCAAATTACCTTGACCTGCCACGCTGCGCCCGACCTGCCGCTCATCCACGCCGACGCCAAGCGCGTCAACCAGATCATCGGCAACCTGCTCCACAATGCGCTGAAGTATACGCCGGCAGGCGGCCAGGTGACGGTCGAGAGCCGGCCCGTCCTGGGGCCTGACGGCGCGCCCGCCCATGTGCTGGTGGAGGTGACAGACACAGGGCCAGGAATCGCGCCCAGCGAGCAGGAGCGCATCTTTGAATTCTTCTATCGCAGCCCAGGCCAGCGACGGATTCACGAGGGTATGGGCATCGGCCTCGCCCTGGCGCGCCAGCTCGCCGAGCGCCACGGCGGCGCATTGACGGTCGGGAACCGGATGGCGGAGGATGGTCACAGCGGCGCCACCTTCTCCCTCCGCCTGCCCGTCGAACCGCCCCAGACCCAGCAGCCAATCCAGCACCCAGTTTCGCACAACCAAGCATGGCCCACCTGACCCTGCTGACCTTCAATACCTTTGGCATTGTCAATTGGGATACCCCATTCCGGCTCAATGCGCTGGCCGCCGAGCTGAACCGCCTTGCCCCGGACATTGTCTGTCTCCAGGAGATCCACCAACATTTCTTCCGGCGCATGATCGCAGCCGGCGCGCTCCACTACCCGGCCCATATCTTCGAGCCAATGCTCTACCGTCCAAAGGGCGGTCTAGTCACATTGGCGAAGGGGCCGCTCGCCACCACCCGCTTCAAGCTCTATCGCGACCAAGGCCCCTGGTATACGCTCAACATCATGGACCGCATGTTGCGCAAGGGGATGCTCGTCACCCACCATGAGCACGCCGGCCAGGAAATCATCGTCATCAATACCCATCTGATCGCCAACTACGCGGCCGACTACGACCCAAACAGCAGCGCCGCGCGCCTCCAGCGCGGCCAGCTCCGCCAACTGGCCGATCTGGTGCGTGAGCAGCCCGATGATACCCTTGTCTTTGCCATGGGCGATTTCAACATCCCCCGCCATTCCTGGCTCTACGAGGAATTCCTTGAGCGAAGCGGCATGGAGGATACCCTCTCCGGCGATACCCGGCCCACCTATCGCCCGCTGCCGGGCGTCCCGGCTCGCTATGCCCTGCCCATTGACTTTGTCTTTGTGCGCCGGCCCGCCGGGCGCGCCTTCACCTTTGTCAGCACCCTCACCTTTGACCAGCGTATCCCCCTGGTCGCCGGCTACCGGGGCTTTCTCTCGGACCATCTGGCGATCTTCACCGAAGTCTCATGGGCCGAGCCGCCCTCCCCGCCGCGCCACCATGAGGCAGCCGACTCTACCGGCGCTCCATAGGCAAATCGGCAACCCTTCCATAAGGCAATCTTAAGGTTTTCATCGCGTCGCCTTAAGGACGCCCGCGACGGAATTGGTTATAATCATTGTGTGCGCGTGGGCCAGCCGGCCCAGGCGCCTGCTTACGTATCTGTTGGCCCGGCGTTGTGCCGGCCATTGACCCGTTAATCTGTTGGAGGATCGTTATGAAGAATCGAAAGGTAATATTGGCAGCCCTTGCTGTGCTTCTGCTCGCGCTTTTCTTTGGGGCCGGGCTGGCGCGGTGGGATGGCGCCGGTATTTTATGGGCAGAACCGACCCGCCAGCAACCGGTCATCGCTGAACCCGCGCCGGTCACAGAAGCCCAGGCGCAGTTGGCCGATGTGATGCCGACCCAGGCCGTGCTAGCTAACTTGTATGACCAGGTGGCGCCGTCGGTGGTGAACATCCAGGTCGTGGCGCAGGCCGGCTCGGCTGCGTTGCCCGACCTGCCCTTTGAGCTACCGCCCGGCTTTGAGATCCCCAAGGGCGAGCCTGCCCCCATCCGGGGCCAAGGCAGCGGCTTTATCTATGACGACCAGGGCCACATCGTGACCAATAACCATGTCGTCGAAGGCGCTACCGAGATTGTGGTCTATTTCTACAATGGCATGTGGACCGACGCCGAGCTGGTGGCGAGCGACCCGGCTGCCGACCTGGCCGTGCTCAAGGTGACACCGCCGGAAGGTATGGAATGGCGCCCGCTGCCGCTGGCCGCCAGCGATAGCCTGCGCCCCGGCTACTATGTGGTCGCCATGGGCAGCCCCTTTGGTCTGGCCGAAACCATGACCATGGGGGTGGTCAGCGCGTTGGGCCGCAGCTTTCCGACCGGCGACGTAGCCGAGGGCGGCAGCTACTCGCTCCCCGATGTGATCCAGACCGACACGGCCATTAACCCCGGCAACTCCGGCGGGCCGCTGCTGAACCTGAATGGGGAAGTGGTCGGCGTGAACTTTGCTATCAACTCGCCGGTGCGCGCCAATTCCGGTGTGGGCTTTGCCATCCCCGTCTCGGTCGTTCAGAAGGTCGTGCCGGCGCTGATCAACGAGGGCGAGTTCAACTATGCGTACCTCGGCATTGCCGGCCAGACGATTGACGCGACCGTGGCCGAGCAGAACAACCTGGAGGCCAATACCCTGGGTGTTCTGGTCGGTAGCGTGGTCGAGGGCGGCCCGGCAGCCGAAGCCGGCGTTGAGGCTGGAGACGTGATCATCTCCATCGGCGGCGAGCCTGTCACCCGATTCGAGGACCTGGTGAGCTATCTCTTCCACCAGACCAACCCAGGCGATACGGTAGAGCTGGGCGTGCTGCGCGACGGCGAGCAGTTGACCTTGAGCGTGACTGTCTCCGAGCGCCCCGGCCCGGCTGTGGAGACGCCGGAAGAGCGCGAGACGGCCATTACCATCGCCGAGGCGGTCCGCATCGCCAGGGAGGCAGTGACCGAAGCCGGGCTGATGGCGGAGGTTGAGTCCACCAATGCCACCCAGACGACGCTGGAGGGCCGGACGGTCTGGAGCGTGACGCTGACCGGCGATGGCAAGAGCGCCACCGTGATCGTGGACGCCCAGACCGGTGAGGTGCTGGAGTTGAACGTCCAGTAGAACCGACGGGTTTGCATAAGCCCGTCTGACCAAGAGAGAGCCGCCGGTTGACGCTCGGCGGCTCTCTCTTTGTGGCATGATACAATGGGGCTGGTTATCTCTAGTCGCCTCGGCCCGCTGCACATTTCGAGAAGCGCCCAACACCGCCGTGACCCAAGAGACCTGGCTCGCCCGCTGGAAAGAGACCGCCCGCACCCTCAAGCGAGAGGTGCATGCTCTCTATTTTGCCTACCGCGACAGCCGGACGCCCTGGCTCGCCAAGCTGGTCGCCGCGATGGTGGTCGCCTATGCGTTGAGTCCCCTAGACCTGATCCCCGACCCGGTGCCCGTGCTGGGCTATCTGGATGATCTGCTCCTGTTGCCGATCGGCGTTTGGCTCGCGCTGCGCCTGGTGCCGCCCGCAGTGATGGCCGACGCCCGGCACGCCGCCGACCGCGCCCACACCCAAAAGGGCGGCATCGGCTGGATCGCCGCGGGGGTCATTGTCCTGCTCTATCTCGCTATTGGCCTTTGGCTCTGGCGCGTCTTGTGGAGAACGCCGCGGTAATGTGACTCCAGACGGCTAGACAGGGTTGAGCCGGGCCAGCAGCTCGGCGTTGGTTGGAACCTGCTCCAACAGCTTCAGCAGCCCATTCATGGCCGCCTTGGGCGTCCCCTTGCCCAGCCAGCGGCGCAGCGTCGCCAACCGAGCCAACTCCTCCGGCGAGTAGAGCCGTTCCTCTCGCCGGGTGCCGCTGGCGAGCAGGTTGATGGCCGGATAGATGCGCGCTTCGGCCAGCTCGCGGTCAAGCACGATCTCGCTGTTCCCCGTGCTCTTGAACTCCTCGAAGATCAGGTCATCCATGGCCGAGCCGGTGCCGACCAGCGCGGTGGCAATCACCGTTACCGAGCCGCCCTTTTCGATCTTGCGCGCCAGCCCAAAGAAGCGCCGGGGCATCTCCAGAGCGGCGGCATCCACCCCGCCGGTCATGGTGCGGCGCGCGCCTGCGCCTTGCAGGTTGAAGGCGCGCGCCATGCGCGTCAGGCTATCCACCAACACCACCACATCGTGGCCTAGCTCCAGCTCACAACGGATGTGGGCCAGCGTCAGCTCGGCCAACGCCACATGCTCCTGGGTGCTCTGGTCGTTGGAGCTAGCCAGCACCTGGCCGGGCGCCGAACGCCGGAAGTGAGTCACCTCCTCAGGCCGCTCGTCCACCAGCAATAGAATGATGCGAATGTTGGGGTCGTTGGCGTGGATGGCTGTGGCGATCTGCTGGAGCAAGATAGTTTTGCCCGCCTTGGGCGGCGCGACGATCAGACCGCGCGTCCCCTTGCCGATGGGCGCGATCAGGTCCACAATGCGCATGCTGGTCTCGCCGGTGATGCCCAGGTTGAAACGCTCGAACGGGTCAATGGCGACCAGCCGGGCAAAGGCCGGGCGGGCGCGAAAGGCTTCGGGGGGGCCGCCGCCGATGCGCTCCACCTCGACCAGCACCGGCCCCCCCTTGCCGGGTCGCGCCCGCCCCTCCA
>DATLZJ010000403.1:0-5724 GCA_035574055.1 Caldilineaceae bacterium | reverse complement strand
CCCGCCAAGATTGCCCCGGCGGTTAAGGAGCGGCTGGATGGCTGGGCCGGCGAGTTTGACCTGATTCTGGTGGGGTACGGCGATTGCGGCACGGGCGGCGCGTTGGACGATCTGCTGGCCGGCTATGCGCACGTGGTGCGCATCCCCGGCCCTCACTGTTACGAGTTCTACGGCGGCGAGCATTTCCGGCGGCAAGCGGAGGCGCATCTCGGCACCTTCTATTTGACCGATTTTCTGGCCCGCCACTTCGACGGGTTGGTCTGGCGCGGCCTGGGGCTGGAGCGCCATCCGGAGCTGCGTGACCTCTACTTCGGCAATTACACACACCTGCTCTACCTGCGCCAACAGCCCGAGCAGGATGAAGGCGCACGGGCCGCTGCCGCTGCAGAGCGGCTGGGGCTAACCTATTGCGAGGTGGATACGGGGCTAGACGAGCTGGAGGCGCGGCTGGCGGCGCTGGTCGAGGCCCGGCTAGCGGAGCTTGAGCGCACGCAGCCGTGAAGCGGGTGATCTTTCTGTTTCTAGATGGGGTCGGCCTGGGCGAGGACGATCCCGCCGTCAACCCACTGGCCGCAGAGGACTACCCGACCCTCCTCCGCTTGCTGGACGGCCGGCGGGCTGTGCGCTCCACCGGACGATTTTCGACCTCCTGGGCCGAGTTGATTCCTACGGATGCCCACCTGGGCGTGCCTGGCCGGCCTCAGAGCGCCACCGGCCAGGCGGCCATCCTCACCGGCATCAATGCTCCCCAACGGCTGGGCGAGCACTACGGCCCCCGGCCTGATGGCCGCGTCCGGGCCGTGGTGGACGAAGGCAACCTCTTTCGCCGCCTGCGTGAGCGGGGGTTGAGTCCCTTTTTCTGCAACGCCTACCCCCACGGCTATTTCGATGCGGTCAACCGAGGTAAGCGGCTGTTGAGTGTTGTGCCCTATGCTGCCGTCTCGGCGGGCCAGCCGCTTCTCGACCACGCCGACCTGCGCGCCGGGCGCGCGCTGGCGGCGGATTTCACCAATGCGGGCTGGCGCAGCCAGCTTGGCTACAGCGATGTGCCGGTCTATGCGCCTGCGGAAGCCGGTCGCCTGCTCTGGGAGCTGGCCCAGCCCCATCACTTTGTCTTCTTTGAGCATTGGCATACCGACCTGCTGGGCCATCGCGGCGATCTGGCTGGGGCCATCAGGCTGTTTCGGGTCTTTGACGAGTTTCTGAGCGGACTGCTGGCCGCGGCGGTCCTGGACGAGACCCTGGTGATCGTGGGCAGCGACCACGGCAATGTGGAGGATTGCAGCCACGGCAAGCACACCGACAATCCGGCGCTGACGCTGGTGATGGGGGCGCAGCGCTGGGAAATCGCCGCCCGTATTCACGCCCTGACCGACTTTGCGCCGCTGATTCTGGCCTATCTCGATGGGGAGGTTGAGCCGGAGGTGTGAAGGGCGAGCGTTACACCCCGGTTTACGCCCGCGTCCGGCGTAGCGGGTTGCGAAGCGCCTCGCGCCGCACCCTGGGCAGGAGAAAATAGAAGACGGTTTCCTGGCCGGGCGCGCTCTGCACGCCGATACGCCCGCCGTGGGCCTCCACAATACCCTTAGCGATGGCAAGCCCTAGCCCTGCGCCGCCTGTGGCGCGGCTGCGCGACTTCTCGCCCCGATAGAACTGCTCGAACACACGCGGCAGGTCTTCGCTGCGAATGCCTTCGCCCGTGTCTGTGACTTCCACCCGCACCCCGTCCGGAACGGGAAAGGCGCGCACGGCAACGCTGCCGCCGGCAGGCGTATGGCGGATGGCATTGCTGACCAAGTTGCTCAGCACACGCCCGATCTGGCGGGCGTCCAGCACGACTGGGTCCACATCGGGGACGACGGCGCCATTCAACGCTACGCCCTTCTCCTGGGCTAAGGTGCGGAAACTCTCCAGCGTGTCCGAGATCAGGTCGGCCAGTGAGTTGGGCCGGCGATCCAGCTTGAGACCACCGGCGTCAATCTGCGCCATCTCAAAGAGATCATCAATCAGAACCGCCAGGGCGTCAATGTCCCGTTTAGCGGTGCGCAAGTAGCGCTGGACGGTGTCGGGGTCCTCCACGACGCCGTCGGCCAGCGCCTCGATGATGGCGCGCACCGAGGCCAGGGGTGTGCGCAGGTCATGGCCGACCCAGGCGATCAACTCCCGGCGCAGTGCGTCCAGCTCCTGTTGCTTGCGCGCCGCCGTTTCGAGCTGGGCTGCCATATGGTTGAAGGAGCGCGCCAGGTCCGCGGTCTCATCCCTGCCGGGGATGTGGACGCGGGTGTTGAGCCGGCCGCGCGCGATCTCGCGAGCGCCTTGGGTCAGTGCCTTTAGATTGTCGCTCACCGTGGCGGAGAGGAAGTAGCCCAGGGAGATGGCAATGCCGGTGGCAAAGACGAGCAGCACAGTCGCCAGGACCAGGTCGTGCTGGTTGAGGAACATGAGCCGCGCCGTGACCCAAACGTTGATGAAGGTCAGCACACTGGAGAGAACGTAGGTGCTGAGCAGGGTCCAGTGGAGGTGGGGCGAGCGGGTGATCCAGCCGGAGCGATAGAGGGCATAGCCGGCGATCAGCGAGATCAGCGCCGTCGCGCCCAGGAACAGCCCCATCAACTGGAAATCAACCAGGGGGGGGCGCATGGCGACGAGGAAGATCGCCAGGGTCAGGGCCAGCGCCAGCAAGACGCCGCCCAGGAAGCGCAGCGGCAAGGCAATCGGTTGGCGAGCGGGCTGTATGGTCTGGATGGTCATGGCGCTACTGAATCGGGAACAGGCCGTAGCCCGGCGGCGGCACGAACCTTCGGGCAGGGCTATGGCTCAAACTTGTAACCTACTCCCCAGACGGTGTGGATGTAGCGCGGGTTCCCTGGGTCTTCTTCCAGCTTTTCGCGCAGGCGACGGATATGGACGGTCACGGTGCTAGGGTCCAGGTATGCCGTCTGGCCCCAGACCCGGTCCAGGAGCTGAGTGCGGTTGAAGACCTGGCGAGGGTGGCCGGCCAGCAGGTAGAGCAGGTCAAACTCTTTGGCCGTCAACGCCACCTCTCGACCCTGGACTGTCACCAGGCGAGTCGCCGGGTCAATGCGGATGGCGTCGAATTCGAGGGCGGCATCCGTTTGAGCGGTTGGCGAAGCCTGGACACGGCGCAAGACGGCGCGCACACGGCTGACCAACTCCTGGGGACTGAAGGGTTTCACCACATAGTCATCGGCGCCCATCTCCAGCCCCAGAATGCGGTCGGTCTCGGCTCGCCGGGCGGTGAGCATAATGATAGGGGTGTTGCCCTCGGCGCGCAAGCGGCGGGTGATCTCCAGCCCATCCATGCCGGGGAGCATCAGGTCCAGCACCACGAGGTCGGGCCGCCGGTGGGTAAGCAGGTCGAGCGCGGCGCGCCCGTCGTGGGCGACGAGGACTTGATAACCGGCGCGGGTGAGGTAGAGGCTGACCACCTCCACAATGCTAGGCTCGTCGTCAACGACCAGAATGGTTGCCCCTTGCATGGCGGCTCCTTCCTCGAACGGGGCGGCAGCAACCACCGAAAGCGAAGATTCCGGCTAGACTTCGAGGATGATCGGCTCCGGCTCACCCGCCTCGCGCACGCGCGCCAGTGTTAAAAGCAGAGCAACAGCAGTAAAGAGGCCGGACAAGAGCGCCACGCCGCCGATGCCTGCGGCAGTGTATAGCCCAGGCGAGACGAAGGCGGCGACGGTGGACGCGCTCAGGGCCAGGGCCGAGCTAAGGGACATGACCTTTCCCCGCTGGTTGGGCGATTGCTCGCTCAACAGGGGAATGGTGCTGACAATGGCGAACTCGAAAAAGCCACGGGCCAGCGCCGCCCCGAGGATGGCTGGCAGCAGGCCGACATTGAGCCACGGCAGCAGCAAATAGCCGAGCAGCGAGCCGGCGGTCCCCAGCAGGACGCTGCGGCGCTTGCCAAAGCGGTCGGTGAAGAGGCTGACCGAGACGCTGGCCGTCAGGTCGAAGCAGCCAAAGAGCAGCGCGACATAGCCCAGCTCGCGCGGGCTTAGGCGATATTGATCGGCCAGCCAAGCGCCGTAGACGATCATCAACTGCATGGCGGCAAAGTAGTTGGCGCCTGAGGCCAGTAACAGGGCATAGGTCGACGCGGCGTTGCTGCCCAGGTTAAAGAAGGAAAGCGCCCTATTGCGCGGCGTGGGAGCGGGCTGATCTGCCGTGACGGCGCGCGGTAGGGCGCCGTCATGGGCGCCGGGCAACGAGCCAATGAGCCAGACCATCACCAGGATGCCGGCGGCCAGCAGAAAGAGGGGCACGCGCCAGTTCGTCGCCTCGATCAACTGGCCCATGAGTGACAGGCCGACGATGCCCGTCAGCGCCCAAGAATACTCCAACATGCCGATGCCCCGCGCCCGCTCGGCATAAGGCAAGCGGGCGCTTAAGTAAGCGATGAGGGTCGGCACAAAGCCCGCCATCCCCAGGCCCATAAGCGCCATCGCCAGCGCAGCCAGGGCGATATGGGTGCTGGCGCCCATCAGCAGCAGCCCGGCTGCCATTGCCAGCAGTGTGATCCGCATGACCCGGCGATAGCCTGTGCGGTCTGCGAGCGCGCCGTAGACCGGCGCAACCAGGCCCATCGCGCTGCGCAGGCTGACCAGCCGCCCCATCGTCACAACATCAACGCCCAAGCCGGCGGCGAAGATGGGCAGGAAGGGGTTAACCATCTGCACGGTTGTGTCCACCAGCAGCCGCACCGAAATGCCGGTGGAGATGAGCCGCACAAAGGAGATGGGCCGCTCCTCTGCCTGGATGGTCGCCAAGCGTTGATTCTCCATGGCCGCTACTACGATCTCTCCCGTCAGGGTTGGGTGTTGACGCGATGGACGCTGGCGCCGGGGGGCGGCAGGAAGGTAAAGGTCACAGGGTCAATGGCCTCATTGAAGATCACCAGGGTGAAGCGCAATGTCCGGCCTGAGCTGTCGCGCCAGGCCAGGGGATAGGAGTACTGTTGGTCGAGCCAGACCTGGAGCGGCCCTTCAGGAAAGGAGGGATCGCCGGTGGGAATGGTGGTCTCCAAGAGAACGGTCGCGCGCCCAGCGATCTGGCCTCCCTCGGTCACATGCACCGGGCTGCCCCCACGCAGCGCCGCCAGGATGCTGTCGGGCATCCGTTCCAGGAGGGAGCCGGCGCCGGTCTCGCCGGCCAGCGCCGCATCATAATTGGCGCGGTCCACCACCGTCGCCATATCCAGCGCGGGGGAATAGACCCATCCCTCCTGGTCGTTGAGGACGACAATGGTTCCTTGAAATGCGCCCGGCCCCGCCGAGGTCTCGGTGCGCAGCATGGCCGGGCGTTGAACCCACAACTCCTGCTCCAGCGTCACCTCATGGAGGGAGATGGTGAGCCGGCCCTTGACCGTGCGCACACGGCCCAGCTCGCGCTCGATCTCGGCGATGAGGCGCTCTTGGGGCGTTCCCTGGGGGCGGCTGAACAGCAGGAGAGCGACGCCGGCGGCGATCAGCGCAATGAGACCCAGGAGCAGTATACGATGGCGACGGACGCTAGACATGCGTTATCCTCTCAGTTCCGGCAGCATCGTCCCATCCGTACAGATGCGCCGGCAGGTTGTCCGGAAGTCGGGCCAAGCGGAGGGAAGTGTAGCATAGGCGCGCAATGGGTAGGAAACCCCATAGACGGGCAGCGCGATGAGAACCGCGGCTGGCGTTAGGGGGAGAGAGGGTTACATCC
>DATLZJ010000402.1:0-8643 GCA_035574055.1 Caldilineaceae bacterium | reverse complement strand
CAGCGCCGCCTCGCGCGTCGGGTAGAATTCCGGTAGCATCGGAACCAACTGCTCGCGCCCCGGTATGGCAGGACTCTGGCGAGTCTGGCCATGCTACAGCGCCATTGACAATGGATCGAATTCAGTTGTCCGCACGGCCTCCTTCTACCTTTGATCTGTTGCAGCAAGCGCCTCTCTGCGCCGGCCTTTCCGCCGATGAGTTGGCGACATTGGCCGAACAGGCCCACACGCGCACGGTGGAGAGCGGCGGTTTCTTCTTTCATCAGGGCGAGCCGGCCACGGCGCTCTACCTGCTGCGCACAGGGCATGTACAACTCTCCCAGCTTACCCCTGAAGGGCATCAGGTGGTGGTCCGCTTCATCGCCCCCGGCGACTTCTTTGGGGGCATCGCCGCGTTGGGCGATGCCGTCTATCCCGCCAGCGCCGAGGCCATCGGCGACTGCGAGGCGCTGGCCTGGCCGGGGGCAACCCTCGCCGCTCTGCTGGCCCGCTCGCCCCAGCTTGCCCTCAATTTCCTGCACCACCTCGCCGGGCGTGTCCAGGAGCTACAGGACCGGCTGCGCGAGCTGGCAACCGAGCGGGTTGAGCAACGCGTCGCGCGCGCCCTGCTGAGGCTGGTGAACCAGACCGGGCGACGGGTGGCCGATGGGGTGCTCATTGACTTTCCCCTCTCTCGGCAGACCCTCGCCGAGATGACCGGCACGACCCTCTATTCGGTCAGCCGCATCCTCACCCGCTGGGACGAGGCCGGTATTGTCGAGAGCGGGCGGACGCGCGTGCTGGTCCGTGCGCCCCACCGGCTCGTCGCCATTGCCGAGGACTTGCCGCCCCTCTCCGGCCAGCCCAGCAGCACCGATGCCTAGCCTTACAGTACACCAAGCGCCGGGCTTCATCATTGCGCCTCCGCAAAGACGGGACGATTGGGAGGACGTATAGTGGTAGACGCCCTCAGGGACAGGAAAGGGGATGCCCAATGGGTGCAGTTGTTGAGGGAGGGCTGACCGTCGCTGAAGTCTTGTCGCAATGGCCTGCCACGATTCCGGTCTTTCTGCGCTATCACACGGCCTGTGTCGGCTGTGTCATGGCCCGTTTTGAGACACTGGACGAAGTGGCCGCGATCTATGGGCTGGACCAAAGCCAGTTTGTGGCCGAGCTGCGGCGCGCCGCGACGGAGCCGCCAGTCTACCCATCGCAGGAGGAAAACAACCACTAGCAGATGCCCGTCAAAGGCTGGCAAAGTCAAAAGGTGTCGTAGGCAAAGACTGTCAAAGGAGGCATATTCGTGCAAAGAGCCAATCCACCAGAAATTGACCTGGACAACTTAGATAATGTGCCGATTACCGGCGATCTGACCATTGCTGAGGTGCTGGCCGCCGTGCCGGAGGCCGCGCGAATCTTCGAGGAGCATGAGTTCAACCCGGTCACTCACTGCGGCCCGACGGTGCATATCCTCCGGCTCGACGAGACCCCCGCGCACTGCAAGCTCAACGATCTGGAGGGGCTGCTCGCCAAGCTCAACGCCGCAGCGAGACGGCAGCCGCGTTAGCCGGTGCAGTGGACGCTGACCCCCGTACCCCCCTTCCGGCTGGAGTTGCCCGTCTGGGGCCTGCGCCGGCGACCTATCAACTCAGTGGACTGTTGGGAAACGGGCGCGTGGCAGCGCGTGCTGCTGGTCGAAGGGCGACCGCTGCTCGTGACCGTTGTCCAGACCGGGCCGGTAGACGCGGCTCAACTAGCCGTGAGCGCCACAGGCGATCTGCGCTCCGGCGATGAGCAGACGGTCAAAGCGACCGTGGCTCATATGCTCGATATCCACCGCGACCTAACCGGCTTCTATACTCTGGCTGCCCAAGACGCCATCCTGTCGCCGCTGGCGGCGCGCTTCCGCGGGCTGCGCGCTCCCCAGTTCGCTAACCTCTACGAGACGTTGGTCAACACCATCGCCTGCCAGCAGGTCACATTGGGCTTTGGGCTGACCATGCTCAACCGGCTGGCTGCCGCCTATGGGCCAGGGGTGGAGACGCCCAGCGGCCCGCTCCATGCCCTGCCCTCGCCTGAGATTCTGGCCGGCATTCCCCTTGAAGAGCTGCGGGGCCTCCAGTTCAGCGGAGCGAAGGCGCGGGCGCTGCATGAGGTCGCCATAGCCCAGCTTGAAGGGCGGCTGGACGCCCAGGCGCTGGCCGCGCTGGACGATGACCAGGTCATCGCCAACCTCACCCGGCTCTGGGGCGTAGGTCGCTGGACCGCGGAGGTTGCGCTGTTGCGCGGGCTGGGCCGGCTGACCCGCTTCCCCGGCGATGATGTGGGCGCGCGTAACCGGCTACGCCGCTTTCTGGGCCTCTCCCATCCCCTCGATTACGCTGCCACTCAGGCGATTGTCGCCCGCTGGCAGCCCTACAGCGGGCTGCTCTACTTTCTCATGCTCTTCGACCGGCTGGCGGCTGAGGGAGTGATTAGCTCCGGCCCGCTTTCCGGCCCGTCTTGATCTTGACGCCGCTGAACTCCACTTCCACGGCCTTGGCGTAACGCTGGCCGTTCTTCCGGTCGTGCCGGTGGAAAGTCGCCGGCTCAATGCGCACCCGCAGCGTATACTCTCCATCCCCCGGCACTTGCCAGTTGCGGCCATAGTGGTACAGCCAGGGGTGCCAGACGAAGGGCTGCGGGTGGGTGCCGATCTCTTGGCCCTTTTGGTCAAGCAGGGTGGCGTAAACCGTGAGGCCGGGCACAAAACGCCCATCTGCGCCGTCTCGCACCGAGACCTCGACATGTACGTTTTCCGCCTCCGGCTCATGCCACACCAATTGCCCGTCGTGCAGCTCATACATGCCTTCGGCGGCCTCGACCGCATACCCCACCAGATACTCGCCGGCGTCAATCTCGCGCCCGTCGTGGGCTTCACGCTGGACCATCTCCTCCAGAGCGCGCTGCAACGCGGCGCCTTGCGCGCGGGCAAGCTGGAGCTGGGCCTCTGTCGCCTCGTCGCTCTCCTCCATCGGGGGTGTAAATGGCTTGGTGCGAGTCGTCACAACTTACCTCCATCTCTTCTCTATCCATCCTCTTTCTCCCTCTAGCTGCCGTGCGCCCTATGGATAGGTCGCCCTACGGATCAGGGTAAGCGCCGGCCCACTTTCTGTCTGTACGCAATTGCTCACAGCAGGTCTCTCGTGCCTAATTCGCCCATGAGCCATTCCAGCGACGCGCCACTTGACCAGGATTGCACGCTACTACTACAATCCGGTGCAACCGGGTAAGACCGAGTCCAACCCGGAAGCCGGGAGCGCCCGGAGCGAACCCTATTCACCAGCGTACAGGATAAGCGAGGCGTGCGCCAGGAGAACCCCATGCTGCCAACCCTTCGCGCCGGGGCGGCGCGGATCGAGATTACCCCACCGCCCGGCCTTGACCTCACCGGCTATATTGCCCGCGACAATCCGGCGACCGGTGTACGCGATCCCCTCTATGCGCGCGCCTTGGCGCTGGACGACGGCCGCCGCCAGGTGGCGTTGGTGAGCTGTGACTTGCTGGCCTTCGATGCCGATTTTGTAGATGACGTCCGCGCCCACATTGCCATTGCCACGCGCATCCCGGGTCCTCAGGTCATGCTGGCTGCGACCCACTCCCACGCCGGCCCGGCCATCCTCGATTTACAGGACTGTGGCAGACCCGACCCTGCCTGGGTGAAGAGTTGCCAGACGCGAATCGTGCAGGCCGTGGCCCAGGCGCAAGCTGCATTGGAGCCGGCGGCATTGGCCGTGGGCCAGGGAGAGTCCACCGCCGGCGTCCACAACCGCCGGCAGCCGGGCGATGTGATCGATCCCGCCGTGGGCGTGCTGCGGGTGGATAAGGCCGGCGGCGCGCCGCTGGCCGTTGTGGTCAACTATACCTGCCATCCTACCTGCCTGAGCAGCGATAACCGGCTGGTCTCTGCCGATTATCCAGGGTTGGTGACGGCGACGGTCGAGCAGGCAACCGGCGCGATCTGTCTCTTTCTGACCGGGGCCATCGGCGATGTGGGGCCGGTGACGCGCGGCGAGAAGAGCTTGGCGACCGTGGGCCAGGCCGTGGCGGAGGAAGCGCTGCGTGTGCTGCCCAGCTTGACGCCTATCGAGAACCCGCTGCTGGACACAGAAGGGGAAATCCTGGCGCTGCCGCTGGACGCGTTGCCTGACCGGAGCGCGCTGCTCCGCCAGCGCGAGGAGTATCGCCTGGCATCCTTGGCCGCAGACCAGGCTCGCCAGCCCCTTCAGGCGCGCATCGCCCGCGCCATGGTGGGCTGGACCGAGCGCATTCTGGATCGCTATAAGGTAGGGCCGCTGCCTGCTGCGCTGCTGGGTGAAGTCCAAGTCTTCCATTTGGGCGAGGCGGCGCTGGCTGGTGTGCCGGGGGAGCTATTCGTGGAGCTGGGCTTACAGATCAAGCGCGAGGTCGCGCCGCGCCCGGTCTTCATCGTCGGCTGCGCCAATGCCAGTGTGGGTTATCTCCCGGCGCGCCGCGCCTACCCGCTTGGCGGCTATGAGATTGACGAGGCTTACAAGTACTACGGCGCGCCCGCAGTCTTCGCGCCCGAAGCCGGTGAGCAGCTCGTCGCCAGTGTCCTCAGCCATATCAGCAAGCAGGGGTAGGCAGTAAGGGAGCAGAGACAGGGCCAGGGTCCGGCATCCCGTTCTCTCCGCGCCGCCCGCCAACAGCCAGCAGTCTGCTGTCAGCGGACTTGTGCTATCACCTGGACCTTCAGTTCAAGGCTGCTGCCCTGCCGCATGTCCAATAGCCGGCAATACGCTACCAACGTATCCGGTTTCGGGCCATTCATTTGTATCCTGATCTGTAGCTCCATATGCAGTCCACATGTATCATAAAGCCAGTGATGGCTATTGGCGCGTTCATCAGGGCCGCGCCGGATATAGACGGAAGATGGAGGGAAAAACGATGGACCGACCCAGGCGACTGTTGCGGAAGCGTTGGGTGATGCTGCTGCCGGCGCTGCTCCTGCTGGCTGGCTGCACCTTTGTTATTAGCCCCACGGCGGCCACACCGGCTGCCGGCGAGGAGACGCCAACCGAAGAGCCTACCACAGAGGGCATCCCAACCTCGGATGCGACACCCGAAGCCATAGAGGAGATCACCGGAACTGAGGACATCACCGGGGTAGAAGAGATCACCGGCGCTGAGGGGATCACCGGAACAGGTGATGTGACCGGAACCGGCGAAATTACCGAGAGCCGAGACATCACCGGAACCGGCGCGAGCACGGGGGAAGGCGACTTCGTGGTGGGCGAGGCGATGGTAGATAGCATTGATGTACTCACGCTGGAGTCCTTCCCGGTGCAAATTCACGTCCATGTTGTGGGCAACCTGCCCGACGGCTGTACAGAGTTGCAAGAACCGGTGGTGACCCAAACCGGCAATACCTTTACCGTGGACCTGCCGACCATTCGTCCGACCGACGCGATGTGTACTCAAGCCTTGGTCCCCTATGAGATCACAGTGCCGCTGGATGTCGAAGGGCTGGCCGCGGGCGAGTACACCGTCGAGGTCAATGGCGTGACCGGCAGCTTCACCCTTGAGACGGATAACCAGTAACTGCCGGCGCGCCGGAGGCGCTGCGCTACTACCGCACCCTCTCCCTAATGGGCGCAGAGGAGACCGTAACCTCGCCCTGGGACCTGCCCGACTGTCTGGTGGTAGATGTCACCCTGCAAGGCGGCAGCTTTACCTTTGCCTACCCTCCCGGCAGCGCCGATGACTTCATCAAGGGCGACGGTCGCCTGCGACTTTGGGCTGAAATATTTGGCAGGCGATCTATACCCGTTTTAGGCTATCTTAGGCTTATCCAGGCCCACTCACTCGTTGAAGCGAGTACCGAGCATGGTCTCACCGTCGAAGTAGCGGAACCAGCCCAGCCCGTCCAGCCGCTCGGCATATTGCTGGACCGCCTCAATATTCGGAAACTCCTCCACCCCGAAGCCGGACCAGCGCTCATTAGACCAATCCGACCGGCAGAGAATGACCGTTTTGCCGCCACTTTCGTTCATAGCGGCCTCGATCTTGGCAAGGATGGCCTGCTGCTCATCCTGGGACAACTGATACCACGCCTCGCGCCAACGCAGGCGAAAGTACTTATAGATCGGCGTAGCCATTGGTATTCTCCTGTCTATTCTATCCTCAACCGCGACAAGGGTAGGGTGCAGAGTGGGCGCAAAGCCAACAGACGTTTGCGAGCAGAGGGGGGTCTAGCCTGTTCGGTTAGATCCCCCTCTCATATGAGTAGGCAGCAATCGGCTATTGTGCGAGGAAGCTCTCCGCCGCCGCCAACTCAGGACGCTCACTATCCGCCGTGGCGGCCAACTCCAGCAACGCTTCATAGTAGGCGCGCGCCTTCTCGGTCTCCCCCGCTTGCTCGGCGGCAACCGCCGCGCCATACAGCCCGCGGAAGCGGTTTGGCTCGACCACGTGTGAAGCCTCAAACTCCGCCAGCGCCTCGGCAGGCCGGCCCAGCTCCAGCAGCATCTCGCCCAACATCTCGTGGGCCGGGATGAAGGGGCCGGGGGTAACCGGGTGCTTCTCGGTCGCATCCTCCAGCTCAACCGCATGGCGCATCAGCGCCACGGCCTCCTCCGCATTGCCTTCCGCCAATGCGATCCAGGCGCGGATTTCCTCGCTCTGGATGTCGGCCTGGCTCGCCCAGTAGCCCAGGTTGGTCGCCGCCATCGCCTCGCGCAGCTCCGCCAGCCGCTCCAGCGCCTGTTGGGCCGCGTCTACATCCCCGCTGCGCGCCGCGCCCAGTCCCTTGGCAAAGACCAGCACCGCTTCGGCCTGGGGGAAGCGCTCCCAAGCGAGATTTTGCGGGTGCAGCGTCAAGGCTGTGGCTTCCGCCCACTGGCCCCGTTCCAGCGCATAGCGGGCGGGCATGGCGGCGAAGGCATAGGCGGCTGCAAAGATCTCTACATCCAGTTGCTTGATAGCCAACACTTGCGCCAAGAGCGTCTCCGCTGCCTTATCCTGGGCCAGTTGCAGATAGGCGTACATCAAGTAATCCATTGCATGGAGCGCATTGTAGGACCCTGCCCCCTGCTCATGGGTAGCGGAAAGCTCCTCCTCGGCGACCTTGGCCGAAGCAACATTCATCTCGATGGACTCTTGCCAGTAGCCCAGCCGCGTGAAGATGTGCGACGGCATGTGCAGGGCATGGGGCGCATCGGGGGCGATCTCGGCATAGCGGAGCGCGGCCTCCAGACCCTGGGCGGCCAGGGCCGGATAGTCGTTGCTATGGATGAGGTAGTGGGCGACGCCGGGATGGTCGGGTTGCGTCGCGAAGATCTCCGCCAGCATCGCCGCGGCCTGAAGCTGGTTGGCATAGGTCTTGTCGGTGGGGTCAGCTGTGGCGGCGAGCGCCAGGGCATAGAAGATGGTCGCCTCGGTATCGTCCGGATAGTCGGCGGCAAGCTGGGCCATGGCATCGCGATAGGCCAAGGCGCGCGTGCGGTGGTCTACCGTCTCGGCGTCGCGGTAAAACTCGGCAATAGCGGCGATGTAAGCTGCTTCGCGGGGGGTCTTGGTCTCTGCGGCCATCGCCCGCTCGACGGCCGCCCAGCCATCGGCCAGCGCCTGGCCGGCCAGCGGCCAGGCAAAGGGATTGCCCAGCAAGCTCATCGCCACGCCCCAGTGGGCCATGGCGCAGGTCGGGTCCAGCTCGGCGACGGTGTTAAAGGACTGGATGGCGGGCGCAAACCAGAAGGAGTGCAAAAGCGCCACCGCATGGTTGAACTCCGCCTGCGCCTCCGGCGTGCAGGAGATGGAGAAGTCTACCGCGCCCAGCTCATCCATCGAACCCATCCCATGATCATGCGCTTCTGCCTCAGCCGCCGGCTGGGTGGAAGGTTGTGCAGCAGATGTATCAGACGGCGCTGCCGGCTGGACCGGTTGGCAGGCCGCCAGCAACAGAGCGACAATAAGCAGGGAGACAGCGGCAAAACGAGTGGTCAAATTGACTATCATGGTTCGCCCCTTCCAAAAATACACGCACAGCACAAGCGCGGCGGCTGCTCCCCGTGACCTGGTGAAGACAACTGCCTGGAAGCCATACGCCCCCAGGCAGTTGCCACGGGCCGGTTAGCTCGCCGGCTTGATGTTCTGATTGACGTGGAAGAGATTGTCCGGGTCGTATTTGCGCTTGATCTGCGCCAATCGTTCGTAATTATGGCGGTAGGAAGCGCGCACCCGATCCTGTCCCTCGTCGTCCATCATCATGTTCACATAGGCGCCCCCGGCAGAATAGGGGTGGATCGCGTCCCAGTAGGCGCGTGTCCAGGAGATGAGTTCCTCCTTGCGGGCCGGGTCCGGGTCCACGCCGACTATGACCATGCCCCACTTGGCGTCGCGGTAGGCCCAGGCCGTCTCATCTGCGCCCACGCGACCAGCCGCGCCGTCTATCGGGTACAGATGCATGGTGGACTGCATCGAGGGCAGGTTGCTGCCGAACTCGATATGCCGGTCAATGGCTGCGTCGGGGATCTCCTTGATGAAGTCCGCCTTCCAATACCACTGATGGCCTGCCGGGTAGATCGCGTCGAACATGCTTTGCATGGCCGGCTGGGGAATGGGCGTCGAAAACTCGAAGAGCGGCGGGGCCGGCTGGCGCGCCTG